>CAZRNC010000104.1:0-8479 GCA_964601285.1 uncultured Thermomicrobiales bacterium
ATTGTGATCGGCCGGGAAGTTGGAGTTTGCCCAGGTGATGAACCCGCCGAGCTTGGCGGAACTGCCCGGATTCGGGCTGTCGTCCACAGTGATGTGGTGGAACTCACCATCCTGCAGGTACGCCCGGAACGCAGCATCTCCGGTGGCATACGCTATCACGATGTTCACATCACTGTTTGACCCAGCCAGGAGCAATGCCCGGAGTTCGGCAGCCAGCGGACGCGCCAGCTCCGGAGCACGGGCATCCATATACACCATGACCGTCCAGTCCTTTGTGGCCATCGGAATTGATGGCGCCTGGGCCAGACTTGAAGACGTTTCACCGCTCAGGATCGCATTCAACTCATCCAGGAACTCGCTGACATTCGCAGCGCCGGGTGTCGGGCCAAGCGCATCCGCGCCGCCCAGCACGTCCCAGTCCGCTGGTGTGTTGGTGTCAGATCCGCTGCCGTCGCGGCCGATACTCTCACCGAGCCAGACCATGTGCAGGCGCTCCTGGCCCTGCAACGTCTGCTCTGGAACACCGCCAACACCTTCGAAGAACGCTCCATTCGCCCAGATTCCGGCGTCGACCGCATCTTCATGGGCATTGCCCGGTAGATAAACGCCGGCAAATCCCCAGCCAACAAAGTCGAGGATCGTCTCGTCGGAAGGTGCGGCCTCGTAGAGCCCAACATCCGGCGAAGTAAAGAAGGGCACACCGGCGGTGCCGGTGTAATACGTTGCAGACCCATCACTGAAATCGCTATCAGCCTCACCGGAGCCGAAGGTGACCACCAGGTACGTTCCGGCCGGCATCGACCAGTCCGGCAGGGTGATCTGGTTCACCAGCGATCCGTTGGCAACACGCATGCCACCCAGTTGGATTGGGCCACCCGAGCCGTTATAGAGTTCGACCCACTCCGGATCACCGATCTGCGGCTGGAACATCACCTCATTGATCCGCAGCGCGGCCGGGTCACCAGTTGGTGGTGGTGGCGGTGCAGGCAGATCAACATCCGGGCGCCACTGGGCATAGTGCAATCCAACATTGCCGGCCTCGACCTGCCAGCCTTCCGGATTATCCGGGGTGTACGTCAGGCAACGTCGCTCGAAACACTGCAACAGGACATCCTGGGCGATACCGGCCACTTCCACCGTTGCCCAGTACGGCTCGGTGATCGGCCGGCCGGTTGCATAAAACGCATTCAGGAACAGCGGCCCCTCGACCAGTTGACCATCTTCTAGCACCAGTCCGGATGAGTTCATAAACTGCCAGAACGGTGCGGCAATGTTGTGTTCGGTCTGATCATCCCAGTAGACCAGCGTCACGCCTCGCCCGGCAAGACCCGCTTCGTCGGTGACGGTGCCGCTGCGGGCCAGCCGCTGGATGACGGTATCGCCGGTGGCAGGTTCGACAAGATAGTACGGGAACGCAAGATCGGTCAACGTGGCGTAGGTCGGTCCGTTTTCGTCCTCCAGGTCGCCGGCCACAACGACTTCGGCGGGAGTGCTTTCCACGAACTCCTCATCACCAACCTGCACCATGCCGGTGATCATCTCAACCACCAGCAGACCGTTGGTGACATACCAGATCGAATCCGGATCCTCGTCCGGGTCGGTTACTTCCATCCGGGATTTATCGTAATACTGCACATCGCGCAGCCCGCCCGGCGCTTCGAGGTACTCCTCTTGCAAGACCTCGCTGTTCGGCTGCGGCCCCCACATCCAGGTCCGGCTGACCGCCGTTGTCGACACCGGATGATCGGTCCGTTCCCAAACCCGGTCGAACGCCTCACCGGAACCCTGGGCAATCACCCCGCTCCCGATAACCGGCACCGAGGAAATCACCACCAGAGCCGCAATCAACAGCCGAAGAGATCGGGCACGCATACTCTTGCTCTTTTCAGATAGACAATCCAAAGACTATCCGAGAATAGCAGAGCCGCCCGGCGTGTCAACAAGTCACTGCCTGTGTAGCTGCGAGTGTAACCCTTTCCCGCCCGACTGCGTCTACTCTGATACTAGTCGCTCTGCCGGAGCTTCAAAGGGAGCAACGTGGAACCAGCCAGGGTTCAGGTTCACCAACCCGCAATCGACGACGCTGACCTGGCCGAACGTGCTCGACACGATCCGCGTGCATTCGAAGAGTTGTACGTCACCTATCTGGATCCGGTCTATCGCTATTGTTATCGTCGGCTAGGGAACCCGGAACAAGCGGAGGACGCCACCAGCCAGGTCTTTCTGAAAGCCTATGCCGCCATCGCCAACCACCGCGCCGGGAAGTTCCGCGGCTGGTTGTTCACCATCGCCCACAATGTCGTTATTGATACCTACCGTCGACAGCGACCTGTACGGCCACTTGACTCAATCGCAGATCCACCAGACAGCAAAGCATCGCCCGAGGAGTTGGCCATAGCGTCCGACGAAGGTCGGCAGCTTCGCGCCATGCTGGCCGAACTTACTGAAGACCAGCGCAACGTCGTCGAGCTTCGGCTGGCCGGATTGACCGGCGTCGAGATTGCCGAGGTGCTTGGCCGCAGCCACGGCTCGGTCAAGACGATCCAGTTCCGGGCAGTCGCCCGGTTGCGCTCCATCGCACAAGCATCAACAGAACATCTGGAGGGCAGCAATGACTGACGCCAGAAACATGTACCCGGACGACCAACTCGACCGCTATCTGGACAACCTGGTACTGGGAACACCTCCCCAAGCCGGCGAGATTGACCAATCCACTGCCCGGGCTCTGGAGCAGTTCTGGCAGATGGATACCATCCCCGGACCACGGCCCGCGTTCGCCGAGGAGCTCCGGCTCCAGTTAGGCATGGCTGTGCCTGCTTCCCCACGACGCATTCCTCGACGCTGGATCCGCCGTGTGGACCTTGCTGCCGTTGCCGCGCTGCTCATCGCAATGGTCGTCATCACTATGGTCGCCATCATCAATGAGGACTCGAAATCTCCCATGCCAACGCCTGACCTGGGACAGATAGGGCAACCCTCGGTAACTTCCGACCCGCAACCAACACCAGTTCCGCAAGAAACATCGCTTCCGGTTAACACTGAAACACCGCAACCATCTCTGCCACCATCAGAAACCGGAACACCAGACATTCCAACGCCGGAAACCACGCCCACACAGCCTGTATTCCTTGGGGGGGACTACCCGGAGTTTTCGTCCCTGGAGCAACTGGTAAACGCTTCCGACCTGATCGTCTCCGGTCATCTGGTTGGCGAAGTCGTTGGAGACGAAAAGGTAATCTACTCTGCCACCTTTCTTATCGAGCAGGTGTTGCGTGGCAGCGTCGAGCCAGGTACCGAGATCGAAATCAGACAGATGGACTACATACCCGCCGGTGAGACTACGCTCCTCTTCCTGCGCGGTAGCCTCGAGACCGATGCTCCCAACTACGGCACATATACTGCTGTTTTCGAGATTGGCGGCAACGGAGTCGTCCGGCTCAATCCCGACGGGACGATTCGGCCGCTCGGCCGTCCCGATCACGGCTACATCGTCATCGCCGATGCCTACGCCAACCAGCATCTGGACGATCTCGCTCGGGATATCGCCGCCATCCCGCTGATTGAGCCGTTGATTGAAGACCTGCTCACCGGAGCCGGCTGGGTTTCAATTGGCCGCACGTATCATCAGGTAGTCACAATGCCGGCGCTCGACCGCTTCAGCGAGGAACAACCACTCCGCTATCACGGGGCGACCTGGCAGGACGTGCTGGACCAGAGCCAGCATTCCGGTTTCGACTTCAGTTGGTTGGCTGGCAACCGTGTTGAACTGATGACCTGGTATCTGGAGCGCCCCCGCGCGGACGGCGTACGCCTGATCCGGGCAATGATCCTGATCCATGAGCAACAGGTCGTAGGCGTTTGGATCATTGATTCATATAGCCAGGCAGCGTTCGGGCTGGGCGATCGTGATCTGCTGCTGGGGATACCTTCGCCAACACCAACTCCGGCACCAACCGCCACCGAGCCGATCCCCCAGGGCGAGACGGTCAACCCGGTCGCACGCTACGACCTGGCCAACACCAGTTACCTCATGCTCTGCTGGCCGTGGTGTGACGGCACTGTTCAGCCGGAAGAGTTCCGCCAGCAGATCGTCGAGGCGCTGGACCGCGAATTGCAATACGAGTTCCCCGAGGTTCAGCCAACACCAACTCGTGACTATGTAGTGGAACAACCAACCGGAGAGTACATCGAACTGACCTTCTGGCAGGGCGAACCTCTCCAGTCTCTGCGCTTCATCTTCGGCTATGACCGTCTGACCGGCAGAATTCTACTGCCCGAAGGGGAAGGATGGATAGCCGCGCCGGCCGATCTCGAGCTTCTGCTGGCAGATATCGAGCCACCACCTCTGCCATCAAAGGAAAGGCCGTAGCGGATCATCTACTTGACTCCGTCTCGGTGACAGAATTTCGGAAGCCGGCATCTCCGTCACAAAAACGATCGGGCCCAGCCGAGCCCGATCATTATCTCAGGTTAATCGCTTCTGAGGAAGTCTAGCTCTGATCAGCCATCCGGTTGATGCTGGAGACCTCTTCGAGCGGATGGCGACCCGGAGTCGAGGGGTTCGGGCGGTGGTCTTTGGTGGTGATCGACTTGCCGATGGCCACTACCGAACGGGCAGTGAACTCGGCCGGGATGTTCAGGATCTCCTTGGCCTTGTTCTGGTTATCATCGTCCCCAAACCAGGCGACGCCGGCACCATAGCCCATGGCGTGGGCAGCAATCATCAGCCGCTCGGTCACCCGGCCCTCATCGTAGGCCTCGCTGACGTCGGCATTGTGCCCCTTCAGGACGATCGCAACCGCCAGCGGCGCATCGGCCACCCAATTGATCGGTGGACGCAGATCGCTGACCTGCTTCAGGATCTCCTTGTCGGTGATTGCAATGAAGTGCCATGGCTGGGTGTTCCTGGAACTGCCGGTCCAGCGGGCAATCTGCAACAATTCGGTTACCTGGTCATCAGTCAGCGGATCTGATTCATACCGACGCGACTGCCGGACTTTTTTCATCAAGCTGTTGATTTCGGTTGCGTCGACCATACAATGTCACCCGTTTCTTTACTCAACGCTGATTTCGCGCAGCGCCATGCTGATACCTGTCTTCTACCATCATAGAACAGGCAAACGACCGGCTTATTCCTTCTGATTGCTAGAGACCGAAAAGTTTCGGCAATCCGGCGACGCTTGGCAGCAGATGCGTATGCGGAGTCGTGCCCAACGTTTCGATGCCATGCGCACCACTCAGAACGCCAACCACCCAGCCGGCACGGGCATTGTTCGCCGCCCGCAGATCGAGCGGCGTGTCGCCCACAACCGCCACCCGGGAGACATCATGCACGCCCAGCTCGGTCATCGCCCGGTAGATCAGATAGGGTGCCGGCCGCCCTTCCGGAGCATCGCTGCCCGAAAGAACACAATCAAACAATTCGCCCCAGCCGAGCCGACCTACCAGCATATCGACCAGCCCGCGGTCGAACCCGCTCGTCAGCGCCACCTTGATCCCGGCATCCTTGAGCGCGGTGAATGCCGCCTCCGCCCCGGCAATCTCCCGCACCTCGCCGGTCTCATACTCCTTTCGCAGGTAGTTCTCGAATGATGCAAGTGCACGCGTTGCAACAGCCTCATCCCCGGAAAGCTCGACAAACACCGCCCGCTTGTTCGCCCCCCGCCTGGCGGCAAGGATCTCCTCGGTGAAGGGGATACTGAACTCGGTCATCGCAGCCCGGTAGGCAGCAAGCACAGCACCATCATCCTGCATAGCCGTGCCGGCGAAATCGGAGATCAGGAGTTGTGGAATCATCGTTTGCGCCTTTTCGTCGTATCGGGCCATTACTCGCAAGGAAAGTGGCAGGCTCGAACCGAGAGGGCAGACTGTCCATCATCCTAGCCACCCAATCTGAATGGCCAATGTCTTACACAGTCCATCGCTAGGGTTCTTCTTCATGCTCCAGCAGCTCTCCTCCAAACAGATTTGGCTGGTCTTTGTGAAACGGAATCCCTAACTCGTGTCGACGAACAAACTCTCCGGCCCGCAAGTTGAGAGCTTCAAGCGCATTGGCCTTGTTAGCTACCTGCTTAGTAACTGTCCACTGTTGCGCTGGCATATCGCGTCTGTAGTACTGAGTCAATTCCTCACTACAGCCAGCATCTATAAGGATCGTGACCTTGCGTCGCAACGCGCGGCGTTCTCGTTGACCGACCAAATGCCAGTGGCTGATCGATCGCTCAATAATGCTATCGACCGAGAACTTTCCACCATTCCGAATACTCTCCATTAGTGCACGACCAATAATTGGAACCATCTCGGCATCAGTTGACTTACTGGTAAACTTGACGAACTTCATTGGCCAGTCACGGTCAGCTATTTCGACTCCTTCGCCAAGGACCTTCGCCAGCGCTTGCTCTCGCACCTCGCCAAACCCAAGCTTGAACTGCCGGTGGTCAGCACAGATCACGGGAAGTTCTACAGACTCACGTTCCATATTTGCAACGAGTGCGTTGAGATAGGACTCTGATGTCGCTAAGGCGCTGTCGTGACTCAGCATTGATCGAACTGTTCCTGGTGCGATTACTCCTTGTGCAAATAGCGACTCTGATTCCATCGCCATGTAAGCACGCTCTTGATCGCCGTCGACCGTGCGACTTTTGGCATCAACACACAGGACGTGGCTCAGGTGCCCTGAGCCACAGATTATGTCGGGAACTACAGTACGATCACGGGTCGCGCCAGATACCGTTACCTCACGTTCGACCCCAACTACCTGATATCCCAAAGCCTGAAGCGAATTTGGCCACGCCCCGCCGGTAGCAGTACAGAAGGCAAAGAATGCATTGATGAACTGTAACTCACTGACGATCACATTTCTTCCTTCCGCCCGTCCACCAACATCTCCCCAGATCCGGTCACCAAAACCAAGTCAGAACTCATAGATCGTTGCAAGTTCGTGTATAGGCGAGCGACGACATTTCCGCAGACCCCTAATGGAAGGTAGATCCTCATCCAGGATGTCGTCATCTCCACTGCAAACGAATCGCCTGAATGCAGATCTATTGCTTCGATATCGACCCGATCATCAGAAATGTTGTGCAGGATTCCGAGAAGGCGATAAGGTCTAACCGGTCGAAAAATCGACGCGGCAAGTTGCTGGAGGTCAGCAACCGCCATATCCTCTGGGAAACGAATTAGAAGTGGTTCGCCGTGGTGAACCTGATGGCCGTCACTCTCTATCCACCCTAGAGCATTCTCCTCAATTCGGAGAATCAAATCCTTGTAACTTGCTGTGACCATCCGGACGGTTTCGAGATAGGCTCCTACTGACGTCCCACTCCCAATTATCTTACCGTTGGAGTAGATACCGTTGCTTATGTATTCTCCATTTGCTGACGTGTGGAATTGCACATGCTCAAGGGTCTGACGACCAGCAAAGACACTAGCTTTGAGTATTTCATTGTAATCATGAAGAGCTGTCAGGTTTTCGTTTACCACCATCCGAAATCGCGGACGACGAGCATTGTCGGGTCCAGTTTTTGGAAGATAGCCGTCCCCACTATCAACGATACCTTCGACTGCCCGTTCAAACCGAAACTTGAACCCTGTCAGGTTCCCACGCCATACAGCAAATAGGAACTCAGACGGCATCCATGCGCGATCAAACCCAGACGCCGTGCTTTCTGTCAACTTTTCGATGGCCGCATCCGTTAAAGCCGCCTTAGCTAACGAATGAATCGAAATGAATCGCTTATCGCTAGCATCAGCAATATAGTGCGCTTCCTTCGAGTCTCTTAGCAGGAAGAGCGAAGGATCGGACCGTTCCTCAACTGAGGCGAATGCCTTCTTCAGGGCCTGAGGGGTATCGCCTTGCTGATCGTGAGCTTCTACAAGATACGTCTTGACAAAGGTGGAGGTCTGAGCTATTTCGTCGTCCCCAACAACCGAAACGTATTCGCCCGACAGGCTTTGAGCAAGGTAGTCAGTCAGCTGGGTCCGGGTCTGAACTTCTCTCACATCCAGCATACGCAGATTCCCGTCCTCACCAAACCCCTCTTCACCGAATGTGCGCCTTGAGCATCGACACAGATCCGCAACGTTTCAGACAAACCTATGTCTAAGGGCTCGGACGAACATTATCGTTCAAGGTATCAACTCTGTCACCCCACCGTCCGGAACTCGACGTCAGGGTTGTTTTCGATGCAGTAGTTAACCTGCCATTCCGACTGGAACAGGGCGACGATCTGGTCGGTGTAGTCGCGGGTCTTGAGGGTGTTGTTCGAGGGCCAGGTGATCTTCGCGATGGCATCCTCGCTGGCGACGATCCAGCGGGCTTCGCTGTAATTGAGCCGGTCGATGGCTGTTTCGACGCCATATTCGGATTGCATCCGCGCCTGGACGACCTCGAACTGCAGCTCGCCGACGGCCGCAAGGACCGGGTCGGTGATGTGGGAACCAAACGGGTGGAGTACCTGGATGGCACCCTCTTCTTCCA
>CAZRNC010000105.1:0-8474 GCA_964601285.1 uncultured Thermomicrobiales bacterium
CGGCAGCCTTGGCGCGGTCAGACATCGAGGCGCCGGTGAATCCAGGCTTGCCGGGTGTCTGCTGGTGCAGCCCCATGCCGGCCAGGTTCGGGTCGCCGTAGTTGAGTTTGTAGTAGTTGACGTGCCCTTCGGCCGCGGCCTGCAGGTTTGGATCGATCGTCAATGGCGGGATGCCCAACCATGAACGATAGAGATTGATTGCCGCCAGCGCAGCCTGAATCTCGGGATCGTGTTCCTGAACGGCTTCTGTTCGGTGAGTGATGAGGAAGATGGATGGCACAAGGACCATCACGGCGATGACGAACGTAACAATCGCTCGACGGATCATGGACATTCTTTCTGGCGACAAATCAATACATCACAACCTCGCCTGCTGGGATGCTATCCAAGGCAGTGATGTTCCCCCAACCGGTCATCAGTACTAATCTTTACCTTGATGACGGCGAGTGGATTCTATCGGTTTGGATGACGTAACGTCCTGAGATCATGCTTAGAGGAAGCTGGGAACAGGGCAAAGAGAGGAACGGCGAACAATGAGCGGTCAATTCGAGGACGAAATCAAGGCGCTGCCTGCTGAGGGCGGATTCTTTGATATTGCGACTCTCCCGGGCTTTTCACCGGTCGCCGGGGTGCAGATGAGCATCCTTGCCGGCGCACGGGCGATGGTGAACTGGGTCCGGCTGGAGCCAAACGGAACGGTTCCGGATCATGCCCATCCCCACGAGCAGATCGGCTTTGTCCTGGAGGGTGAGATCGTCATGACGATTGGCGATGAAACCCGGACGGTCGGACCGGGCAGCGCCTACGTTGTTCCCGGCGGCGTTCAGCATGCCGGAACCGGTGGACCGGACGGCTGCCTGGTTGTCGATATTTTCGCTCCGGTGCGCGAGGATTACCTGGCACAGGCAAAGAGCGGGTAACCGAACATTTTGACGGTTGGCCAGGGATCATGCTATCGTCATCGGGTGATAGGTTCGGGTTGGGGAATCCGGTCTGTCAGGGCGTGAAACCGGCATAACAGGATAAGGGGAGCGACGGTGGGAGAACTCGTCGTCGGGCGACCCGTGCTGAAGCAGCTCTATGTTGCCTCAGCTCCACTGGTATTGACATCAGCGATTTCTCTGGCGTTTCGGGCGACAGTGCCGGATGGCGATACGTCGATTCCCGGGTTCGACCCGTGGCTGCTGGATGCCAGGCGTTCGCTCGAATCAGGACTTCGACACGATCTGGATCTGCTGCTCGGGTTCTCCGGGCGGCTTGTTTATTACATCGAGGAACTCCTGTTTTCATATGATGTTCTGGAACCAGACCGGATCGACTCCTCATTCGATGACTACCTGGCCCATCTCAAATCGCTTCCGCCGGCTGCATTCCAGCGCATGGCTGCCAATTCGGTCATGCGAGTCTATCGGGACCGTGGCGTTGTCGAGTCGCCGCCTGATGATGACGATGTCGCCGAATGGCGGATGTTTATCCGACCCGGCATCACCCGTGCTGATCTGGATGAGGCGGCTTCGCTGCTGACCTCGCCGGCACACCTTCGTGAGCGGACACTTGCCCTGCTCGAAGGGTTCTGGCGGCAATGCTACAAGGCTGAATACGAGCGCCAGTATGATGACCTGCAACGGGCGGTGCGCCATGCGCAGACCAGCTCTCATCCAGTGGTCCAGATCGCCTTCTCCGAACTGACCGGCCACCGGTTGACCGACGAGATTGTCAACATGCTCCCGAATATTGAGCGGGTCACCTATTGCCCGTCGCCGCATCTGGGAGATTTCGTCCAGTTCATCCTCTACTCGCCGGAACTGATTCTGTTTTTCAATCCGCGAACTGTCCTCGGTGCAACCAGTGCGCCGCGAATCCGGATCAGCGACTCCGGATCGGAAGAAATCGACGCGTCCTCGGCGCTCGGTGCGCTCAAGGCGCTGGCCGATCCGACCAGGATGAAGATCGTCCGGATGCTTGGCGAGCGGGAACTCTATGCGCAAGAGATCGTCGGCAATCTTGGCATTAGCCAGTCAGCAGTGTCCCGCCATCTGGGCACGCTTGAATCTGCCGGGGTTGTCTCGGTACGGCCGGTCCACGGGATGAAGTACTATGCCATTGACCGGGCGTTCCTGCGATCGCTTGGCGGATTTATCGATGGGTTGGCGGAAGTCGTTCCTTCAAACTAGCCGGCCATTCAGACTACAGGGAGAGCAATTTGTCAGGAGAACAGGCCGTATGGCTTGCCGATGGCATCGGCATGATCGACCTCAAGTTCCGGGGCATGGATAGCCTGATCGCATCCTATCTGCTCGATACCAGCGACGGGTTGCTGATCATTGAGACCGGCCCGGCCAATGCGCTGGAACACCTGCTCAACGGGGTGCGCCATCTCGGACGGAACCCTGAAGACATCCGGCATATTGCGGTGACGCACATCCATCTAGACCACGCAGCCGGTGCTGGTGTCATGTTGGAGATGTTCCCCGAGGCGACGTTCTACGTTCACCAGCGTGGCGCACGCCACATGATCGACCCGTCGAGATTGCTTGATAGCGCACAGCGCATCTACGGCGACCAGATGGTGCCGCTGTGGGGCGAGATGAAGCCGGTGCCGGCCGAACGTGTTGTTACGCTGGACGATGGCGACACCCTGACCTGCGGCGATCTGTCGCTGGATGTGCTTTATACGCCCGGCCATGCTTCGCATCATGTCAGCTTTGCCGATACTGCCCGGAAGTTGATCTTTGCCGGGGATGTCGCCGGCGTCCGTATTCCACCCTCGCCGATGGTCTGGCCACCGACCCCGCCGCCGGATATCGACGTCGAGGCGTGGCACGTCAGCATCCAGCGACTTCGCGACCGGCAGCCGGAGCGTCTCCTGCTCACCCACTACGGGCCAATCGACGACGTGACCGAGCATCTGGACCAACTCGAAACGCGGCTCGACCGCTGGGTCAGTGTGGTGTCACCGCTCTACCATGCCGGGACTCCTCGCGACGAGATCGTCAGCCACCTCGAAGCTGACGCCATCTCCGAGATGGTTGAGGCTGGAGAACCAACCGACACCGACGGGACCGTTACCAACGTCACGCCATTCGGGATGGCTGTCGACGGATTGAGCCGGTATCTGCAGAAGAAGTCGTCCTGATCAGTCCGGCCAGAGCGTGCCTTGATCGAGGATGTTGTTGGTTGGGAACCAGTGTTCGCGAGCGTTGCCGACCAGGTAAAGCGAGCCGGTTACCAACACTGCGTCGTCCGGGCCGGACAGTTCGAGTGCGCGGTTGACGGCGTCCCGTACATTGTCGAACGCTTCAGCCGGCATGTCCGAACCTGCAAGCTCGGCGATGGTTGCTGCCGGAACCGGCGGCTTCGCCTGGACATACGGAGATGTCGCGATCAATCTCGATGCCAACGGCTTGAGCAGTTTCCACATGTCGGCGTAGTCTTTGGACTCAAGCACCCCGAAGACGACAATGATCTTTCGGTCGCCGGTCACCTTGCGGATGGTCGACACCATGCCGGCCATCTTCTCCGGGTTATGGGCGCCATCCAGAATGACCAACGGTGATGTCTGGACCGTTTCCATCCGGCCGGGGAACCGGGTTGCCGAGAGACCTGCCTGGATCGTTTCCGGTGTCAGCTCCAGTTGGTCGAGCGACCGGCAGATGGCGATAGCCAGTGATGCATTGGCTGCCTGAAAGTGGCCGATCAGTGGCACGGTGAACCGTGTGCCGCTGGCGACATCGGTGAAGGTGGTGGCGCCAGCTTCGACCGAGACATCAGTCCAGTCGATACCTTCAGCCAACGGCTGCAGCCGGACGCCGGTTTTTTCCGCTTCAGCTTGAATGACGGCCAGCGGCTCCGGGTCGGTGACGGTGGTGATTGCAGCAGCGCCGGTCTTGATAATGCCGGCCTTGTGCCAGGCGATTTCCGGCAAGGTGTTGCCGAGGGTGACGGTGTGGTCGTAGCCAACGCTGGTGATTGCGGCCACCTCGGGCTGAATGACGTTGGTCAGGTCGAACCGTCCGCCGGCACCAACCTCGATCACGGCGATGTCCACCTGTTCCTGGGCAAAATAGACGAAGGTCATCGCCACCCATAGCTCGCCGTAGGTTGGCATCTCATGGCCGAGCGCTTTCCATTCGCTGACTTTGTCGCGCATATGGGCAACGAGCCGGGCGTAGCGGGCGGCGGTTGCTGGCCGGCTGTTGATCAGGAGCTTCTCGGTCGAGACCTGCAGGTAGGGCGAAACATGACTTCCTGTCTTCAACCCGCTGGCCGCCAGAATCGATGCCGTGGTTGAGGTCGTGGATCCTTTCCCCGAGGTTCCGCCAATGTGGATCGTTGGGTATTGCAGGTGCGGGTTGCCAAGGAACTCGAGGAACGCATTCAGCCTGTTGATGCGATCAATTGCTCGCTGGCGGATGTCGGCCGCTGTGCTGCCTGGTGCAGGTGACGGGGGACCCATGATCAACCCGGTGATGAAGTCCTCGGCCTCCCGGTAGAGGTCTACCGGCGATGATGTTTCCAGTTCCGCGTCCACCGCTTCCTGAACCCTTTCGTTCCCTCAGGTGGCGACCACACCTCAATTGGGCGATTGTACCGTGAGCCGTGGCGCATATACTCCAAAACGGAACAGGTTCAGGAGGCGAGGGAGATGATGAGAGTGAACGCCAGAGGACAGGAAGCAGTTGCACGCTGGCAGGAACAGCTAACCGGCGTCGATACCAGCGCCGGCAGGGTGGCTGTCTATGAACGTGGCGAAGGTCAGCCGGTCGTGATGCTGCATGGCATCCCGACGCATGCGTGGCTCTGGCGAGACGTTGCCGCGACCGTTGCCCATGGCTTCCGGGTCATAGCGCCGGATCTTGTCGGGTTCGGCTTTTCCGACAAGCGGGACGATGCAGATCTCTCGCCCATGGGCCAGGCCGGCGTGCTGGCCGAAGTGCTCGATGCGTTGGGAGTTGAAGAGTGTGTGCTGGTTGCCCACGATTACGGCGCGTTGGTGGCAGCCGAGATGCTTTCCCAAAGCCCGGAGCGGGTTTCACGTCTGGTGCTGACAAACACCAGTTTCCGGTTTGAGGACTGGGGCAGCGCAGGGCCAACCAATCCGCTGGCCGTCTTCAAGGTGCCGGTGCTTGGCGAAGCGGCGCTCAAGCTCTCGCGGCCGGCGATGCTGAAGGTTGCCTTCTCCATGTTCGTCCAGGAGAAGGACCGCCTGACGCCGGAGACGATGGCGCTTTACTGGCATCCGTTTGAGAACGGGTTTGATCGCACGTTGTTGCGTCTGGCTCGTGAGACGAAGCTGGATGAAGATACGTTCCACCGCTGGAAGGCGGCGCTCTACGACTTCAACAATCCGTCGCTCGTTGTCTGGGGTGGACTTGATCCGACGTTCCGGCTCGACCGTGGCCACGAGATCGCACGGTTGCTTCACCACAACCAGTTCGAGCGGTTCGAACATAGCAACCACTACATCCAGGAAGACCGCCCCCGCGCCCTTGGCCGGCTGATCGCTGCGTTCGCCGGCGGGAAGTTGACGGGGTAGAGGTTTGGGACTGATGAACTGATGCATTGCGCCCGTGTTGACGTCGCGAGCGTTCAACGGGCGAATGCAAGTCGCCCCTACGCAGTGAAGAACGGTGTCTACACCGTCATCCCAAGCTTCTCCAACTGTCATTCTGAGCTTCTCCAACTGTCATCCCGAGCGAAGTCGAGGGACCTCGAGCCTCGAAGCTTGACGTCACCGGGAGAGATCTGACCCGCGAGGTCCCTCGACTTCGCTCGGGATGACGGTTGGAGTCGATCAGTGCGCCCTCTAAATCCCCAGCGCCAGACCTTCGCTGCGGGGGTCTGCGCCGCCTTCGAGGACGCCGGTCTTGGGGTCGCGCTTGATGAGGAAAGCTGCACCGCCGGCGGCGAAGGGGCCGACGACGTTGACGTCGTGCCCACGCTGGCGGAGTCCCTCGATGGCTTCCTCACTGACCCGGGACTCGATGTTTAGCCGGTACGGTGATGGCAGGTTGATCGGGTCGGAACCCGGGTAGGACTGCCAGCGGGCGGCGGCAACCGCTTCCTGGACGTCCATGCCGTGGTCGATCAGGTTGCAGATCGCCTGCATGTTCCATTGCGGCTGCTGGTCTCCACCCGGTGTCCCACCGACGTAGAGCATTTCACCTTCGCTGGCGATGGCATAGGCATTGAGCGTGTGCATGGTTCGCTTGCCACCCTCGATGACGTTCGGGTGTCCTTCGACCAGCGAGAAGCCACGGCCAACCCGGTTGTTCAGCAGGACTCCGGTATCGCCGGCGACGAACTGGCTGCCGAAGCCGGCTGACAGCGAATGGATGAAGCTGACCATGTTGCCTTCGCCATCGGCGGTGCAGAGATAGGTCGTGTCGCCGTCCATCTCGGGAATCAATCCCGCTTGTTCCTGCTCGCTGGCCTTGTTGGGATCAATCGACGCATACCGCTCGTTGGCGAACGCCTTCGAGAGGATCGTATCCAGCGGCACGGAGCCGAAGAGCGGGTCCTTTGAGTAGGCGTTGCGGTCGGCAAAGGCAAGCTTCTTTGCCTCGATCATCAGGTGCAAGGTCTCGGCCGAATTGTGGCCCATTGCTGCCAGGTCGGCGTTCTCGATGATGTTGAGTTCCTCCAGGACGATGTGGCCCTGGGTCGGCAGGGTGGTCTGGTAGACGGTGTAGCCGCGGTAGTCAGTTGAGATCGGTGTGTAGATATCCGCCTGGTGGCCGCCCATATCGGCGGCAGTCATCTCACCGCCGGCATCCTGGATGGCAGCAGCGATGCGCTGGGCGATCTCTCCGTCGTAGAACAGCTCCGGCCCACCGTCAGCGACGGCTCGCAGAGTGGCTGCGAGGTTCTGCTGCGTCAGGAATTCGCCAGCCTTGAGGCCTTCGCCATTGCGCAGGAAGACAGCCGCCGAGGCAGGAGTCTTTGCCAGCTCTTCTGTTGCTGACTTGATAGTTCGCTCGCCGGTCACCGAGAGCGGGAAGCCGTTCTCGGCGTAGTGGATTGCGTAGGCAAACAGGTCGCTCACCGGCAGCTTGCACCAGCGCTCGATCGCCTTGAAATAGCCATCGACCGCACCCGGAACACCCATCGAGAGTGGGCCATAGAATGGCATCTTCTCGTAGCCACGGGAGACGAAATAGTCGCGAGAGAGCGAACGCGGCGCAATGCCGGAGCTGTTCAGGGCAGTCACTTCGCCGGTCTTGCCGTTGTAATGGATGAAGAATGCATCGCCGCCGAGTCCGGACATCGCCGGCAGGGTGACGCCGGTCGTTAGCGCTGCGGCAATAGCGGCATCCATGGCGTTGCCGCCTTTGCGTAGTGCATCGATGCCGGCTGCGACCGCCAAAGGATGGGCGGCTGCGACCATGCCCCCACGGGCGATAACGCGGGAACGTGTCTGTTGAAAGGATGCCGCCAGGGCGTGATCGGTTGCGCCGGCAGCTTTTGATGTAACCATGCGGTCTCTTGCTCCTCAATGACTCACAAACGTTGTTCTCCGGGGCAGTCTAGACGATTCCCGGTTATCTGTCGCCGCCGGCTGCCGGATTCCAGCGCCGGTCGTCCCGCCCGGTTTCCAGATAGTGGACCTCGAAGATCGGCGACGCCAGCACCGCCAGGGTATGCAGAACGCCGTCGGAATTGTTCACGAAGCCATGTGGAACTCCGGCCGGAATGATTATCGATTCGTTAGCTTCGACATTCTGCACCGTTCCTCCGACAATGATCGTTGCGGAGCCTGAGAGTATCCGTAGGACCTCTTCGACAGCGTGGATGTGGCTGGGAGCGCCGCAGCCGGGATCGCACCACTGCTCGAACATTGTGAGCTGGTGGGCACCGGTGGCGGCCGAGACGAACATGCGTGTCTCTACGCCGTCCCGCCAGATTTCCAGTTCCTGTTCGATGTCACGGATGTGGTGCATGGGTGTTGCCTTTCGTTGATGGAGACGTAAACGGAGACGATCCGGCGGATCGTCTCTACAGATAGTCAGGGCATTGTAAGCCGGTGGTTGGGCCATCGTGGCACACTTGACCGGCGGTTCCCGATTGATAACTGCAAGCATGTTCGGAACGGTCGGGTAGCCGGTGGTTTACAATTCAATGTCGTAATTTCGCCGGCGGCATGGAGGATGACAACAGCCCGTGATGGAAACACCCCAGGAAGCAAACGGCCGGTCTCACTCTGGCCCACAACAAGACAACAGCGAAGACCTTGCGGCCGACCAGGTACGGTTGATCCGGGAGAATCCGCACGAACTTGTCCGGAACCTGCGCTCCTTCGTCAGTTATGAACTTGGCCGGCGCGTCTCAATGGGCCAGCTCTCATCTGAGGATGTGCTGCGTGATGAGATCGTTGATACTGCGTTTGCCTCTGCGCTGACCAGGCTCGAAGAGGGCACTCCGATCCGTGATTTGCGAACCTATCTCCGGTCGCGCGCCCAGGACATGATTCGCCG
>CAZRNC010000106.1:0-8464 GCA_964601285.1 uncultured Thermomicrobiales bacterium
TCGGTCAACGACATGCCAATCGAATACCAGAAGACTGCCTAGACCAAGCTGAACATCCAGACACAAAGCGAGGGCGCACATAGGTGCGCCCTCGTTTTGTGAGCATTAGACGTAGCGGCGCAATGATGGGGATTGACTCATCACATGCCGTCATCCCGCGCCTCCCCAACCGTCATACCGCGCTTCCTCAACCGTCATCCCGAGCGAAGTCGAGGGACCTCGAGCCTCGAAACTTGATGTCACCTGAAAAGATCCGACCCTCGAGGTCCCTCGACTTCGCTCGGGATGACGATTTGAGATGGTCGCTCCTGATTACCGCAATGATGGGTTGACGTTCATCTTAGCGCCCGTTGAAGGCTCGGGTCGATTGACGGGCGAAATGCAAATCGCCGCTACGAAAGAGCGATGGTCATTGATTCTGAAAAACGGTGCAGGGCAGCGGGCCGCCTAGCGGATACCGCCGGTCATGATCTCGGGGCCGATTGGGGGACCGGATTCGCCAGCGGCTTCTATGGTGATGCGGACGACCGGGTAGTGGTCAAAGTTGTCCGGGGGATCGAGGATCATCTGTCCGCGGCCAAGCGCATCGACCTGGAGTTCGCCGAGCTTGGCGTGTTCATTGAGTCCTGAACCGATCAGCAACCAGACGACGTAATTCTGGCCCTCGGCAGGTTGTGGCATATCCCGCACCACCAGCATGGCGGTGTTCTCGTCCTGGTCGATAAAGAGACGGCCACGGGCAAGCGGTGCCGCTGTGGATTGCACCATCTCGACCACCTGTTGACGGTTGTTGTCGGCCAGCAGAACATCACCGGCTCGTACCTGCTCCTGCTGGTAGGCAGCAAGTTCGCTTTGTTGGTCGCTGATCCGCTCCTGCATCAGGATTGAGGCCATGATGAAAATTACTGCCAGCGCGGTTGTCGGGAGGGCGGCGGCCCAGGCGACTTTCGGCACGTGATCGCGTACCTGGCCGATGCGCCGGACGATGCCGAACGGCGAGTGTGCGCGGGCAATTGCTTCTTCCTGGGATTCGATGGCAAGGGCGTCGATGCGTTCGAGGACTTTTGCCTTGGCCCGCACTGGTACCGGCCTCGGTTGCGCTGCATAAGGCAACATGCCGGCAACTTGCTGAAACTGGGACAGTTCACGACGCCAGGCGGGCCGATCCGGAAGGTAAGATTCAATGAACGCAGTATCCTCTTCGGACAGTGCATCCAGTGCATAGCCTGCCAGCAGTTCCGATATCTCTTCGGAAACAGTATCAGGCACCGAAAGGTCGTGGTGTTCGTCCTCTTCGGTATTTTCCTGCTGTGTCGTTGTTCCGCGTGACACGGTGTTTACTCTTCCAGCGCTACTGTCAGCTTCTTGAGGCCGAGCCGGATTCTCGTCTTAATCGTTCCGAGCGGTTCATCCAGCATTGCTGCGATCTCCCGTTGGGAGTAACCGCCGTAGAAGGCGAGTTCGACTGACTCCCGCTGGGCATCGGGCAGTGTGTCCATCGCCCGGCTAACCCGTTCCCGGAGTGCTCTGGCCTCGACTGCCTCTTCGACATTGGTGGTCTCGTCAACCAGACCAAAGAGGACATCGCCAATATCGACAGCGTCCGATCGCTGCGGCCGGCGTTGACGTTTGCGAACTTCGTCAATCGCCAGGTTGTGGGTGATGCTCAAGAGCCAGCTCGCAAAGTTCCCGCGGGATGTTTGGAAACGGTCGGCCTGGGTCCATGTGCGGACAAAAGCCTCCTGCAGGATCTCTTCTGCCAGCGCTCCTTCCCGGACAATCCGGTAGGAAAATGAATACACCACACGTGCGTAACGACCATAGAGCGATTCGAGTGCCCCGGCATCGCCCAGGCTAACCCGGCGCATCAATTCCGCGTCGGCGACCTCGTCGCATTCCGTCGGATCAGGGACGCGTCCCAGGTAGTGCGGGCGGCGTGCTCGCTCGGTCATCGGACGTCTCCCGCACTCCAGCGGAAGCCTCTGACAGGTATACGCCGTCGAGGGGTGGATAGGATGCATGTTTTCAGGATTTGTTCCCGGTCCACGGTCTTGCCTGTCATCTGTCAACACACGAAGTGGGCACAAGATCGCTACGCCTGTTGCAAGGTAGTTCTGTGATCATAATCCATAGACGTCGAAAAACGGTATGGAGTTCCCGTGGTCAGTCGTCCGTTTCGGGCAGTTCCGCGGCAGTACGGCGCTCGAGCCGCTTTGCCTTGGTCATCTGGTAGATAACCCACGCGCAGTAGATCGCAATGACCGCGGGCACTCCGAATCCGATGATCTGGCTCCATGGCTCATCCATGAAGAGCCTGAGGAACACAGGCAGGATGATTGCCAGTACAACCGCACCGACCACACCACATCCGGCGAACGCCTGACTGTTGGAGTAATCCCATTCCTCTTCAGGCACGTCTGCCAGTTGGGGAACCGGTGGTTCAGTGGCAGGGGGTTCCTGCCGGGTTTCGTCGTCCACAGTTAACCTTCCGATGCCGGGTCGTAGTCGACGATTTCGTCCCACTGGCCGGCACTGCTGCGGGCTACGACCGCGACGACCGGTTCGGAGTCGCTCAGGTTGTAGACCTCGTGCGGCACATTTTCCTCAATGAAGATGAAATCCCCGGCAGTATTGTCGACTGTCTGTTTCAGGCCGGGGCCGAAGATGTGCCGGACATTGCCCTCCAGAATAAACAGCCCGACTTCGAAATTGACATGAATATGTGCGCCGGCAATGCCTCCAGGAGGGATTGTCGCGACATTCATCGAGAGTTCGCGGGAGCCAACTGAACGGGAAGAGATGCCGAGGTTGTAGGTCAATCCATTCCAGTCACGGTCACTGTCACCAGCCCGGATAACCGAGATACCCTGATGGTCTTCGATGTTGCTGCTGTCGATGGTTTTGATCTCTGGCATGGGAGCATATCCTCCAGTCCTTGCTAGCAGGCTCCTGGCGGATTGTACCTGAGGCGCACGATGGTCGGATGAACGCGGTCGCGTGCTCAACGGGTACGGTGGTCCTCGCCGTCGCGGTACACTGATGAGATGAACAACAGGCTGTGCGGTCGGTGTTGCATCCGGATCAATCGGGTGCCAGTCGCTGGCAGGTGCGGGTATGGATAGTAGTAGACGACACACGTTTCCGGAGCCGGATCCTGATAGCGCAAATGGCGCACCACGGGTGTTGCCTCCGGAACTGCTGAAACTCACCTATCAGAACAGGTTACGGTCGATTGGCCGGTTTCTCGATGTCGGTGGGTTCCGCACCATGCTCATCCTGGAGGTGGACGGCGGGTTTGTTGTACGGGCGGTGAACCGCAAGCAGCGAGACCTGCAACTGCTCGAGTTTGCTGACGAAACCTACCCTGAGCGGATGATCCAGGCGACCGAAGCGCGTGGAGCTGGTGAACGCCGGGGGAAAGGCTCGCCAGTCGCTCCAACCGGTTATGAGGACCTGCTGCGGGCAATCGGCCGCCAGGCAGATCTGCGCCAGCTCAAGCGAATTGTCATATCGGAAATGACCGATGGTCTGGTCATGGCAGGGGACGATTGTTCCGGGCCGCAACCGAAGCCGGTTGATTTCCGTTTGTCGATGGAGACGATCAGCAAGGTTCTGGATGATGCATTTCAGCAACGTGGCCGAGTTGCGGGAAACGAGGGGGCGTAGGGTCGGGTGGCATTCTTCCAACGACCGAAACACGATACTGCGCCGTTCCTGCTGGAGTCCGTTCCAAAGACCTTCATCGGTCGCCTGGGATACATCGGTCGTCAGTTGGATGCCGGAGGCTGCCGCGCTGTTTCAATTGTTGAACTCTCTGGTAGCTTCATCGTCCGGGCAACCGATCGCCAAAATGCATCGCTGTTGATGACCGAGGTCGTCCTGGAAGATTTTGATGCCGGCATGCTACGCAACCCGGCGGCGCCTTCGCCGTCGTCATATGAAGCGATGTTCCGGGCACTTGGGCATGAACTCGACGGCCGGGTTGCAGCAAATGTCTCCATCGTTGAGGGTGTCAACCATTTCCATGTAACTGGCTGGGAACGTGGCGCTGCTGGCGACCAGCTAACCTATGTTGTATTTGACCAGAGTTATGGCCGGAACTTCCTGCAACGCCAGGCTGGCATGCACAGATAATCCCGGCCAGCAGACTCAGGAAACGCGACCTGGCCCATCAACGATTCGGCCGGGGAGTGCATCAGTGTGGACGCCGTTTGCCAGCACGCGGGTACCGTTTACCCAGACATCGCGGATGCCGACGGAGAGCTGGTGTGGATCTTCGAATGTCGAGCGGTCAGCAATCGTTTCCGGGTCGAAGATGACAATATCAGCCATGCACCCGGCACGGAGTAATCCGCGATCGCGAAGACTCAGGCGGTCTGCCACCGATGAGGTCATTTTGCGGATAGCATCCTCGAGCGTCAGAACGCCTTCCTCACGGACATACTTGCCCAGCACCCGCGGATAGGTTCCGTAGGCACGGGGATGGGTCGGGCCACGTTTGGTAGCCCACTCCGGGTCTAGCCCACCGGCGTCGGTACTGACCTTGATCCATGGTTGCTGGAGTTGGAGCGCGGTGTTCTCCTCGCTCATGCCGAAGTACATCGTGAAGATTCGCTGGCGCTCGGAGAGCAGCAGGTTCATGATCGTATCGACCCACTCTTCGCCGCGAGCCTCAGCGATCTCGTGCAGCCGCATGCCGATGTACTGCTTGTTTTCTTCCTGTGTGAAACCGACCGGCATGACGCCTTCCGGCCCGGCTTCCTGGGCCATTGCTTCCCAGTCGCCGGATGGATTCAGGACTTCAGCGCGGATCTTTGCCCGCAACTCGGGGTCGGCCAGGTTGTCGTAAAGCTTGCCTTCGGCCTCGGACCACGGCGGCAGGCAGGACGAGAGACCGGTTCCACTGGCGACATACGGATACATGTCGACTGTCACGTCGATGCCTTCGGCCCGTGCCTCGGTAATCATTTCGATCACCCGCGGCATCTTCGGCCAATTGTCTACGCCGGCAGATTTCAGGTGATAGATCTCGACGCTCACTCCTGAACGCCGGCCGATCTCGATAGCTTCAGCGATGCCCTCGATCAACTGGTTGGCTTCGGAACGGACGTGGGTGATGTAGACGCCGTTGCTCGCTGCGACTACCTTGCAGACCTCGACGATCTCATCGATGTCCATGTAGGCATCTGGCGGATAGATTAGCGCGAATGAGACCCCGAATGCACCATCTTCCATGGACTCCTGCATGATGCGCTTCATCGTTGCCAGCTCGTCATCGTCTGCCGGCCCCATGTCCATATCCTTGGCATAGCGTCGCAATGTGCCGCCACCCAGGAATGAGCCGATATTTGGGGAAACGCCGTGGTCGATCATCGCGTCCAGCCAGTCGCGGAACCGGGTCCACTCACGCGCGCGGTCGCCCCATTCCGGAAAGGAATCGCCGATCAGACTGCTGCGGAGCGGTTCAGGAATCCGTCCACCAAACGGGGCTGGTGTCCAACCTTCGCCCATGACCTCGGTCGTGACGCCCTGGGTGATCTTCGACAGGCAGCGACCATCCATCATAAGAGGAACAATTGAGTGGCTCTGGATGTCGATGAATCCCGGGCAGACAACATGGCCGGCAGCGTCCACGACTTCTTTTGCGGTGGACCGGTCCACTGATCCAGCCGGGAAGACGCCGGCGATTCGGTCATCTTGAACAGTGACATCGGCATAGATCCACGGGTTGCCGGTTCCATCGACAACACGTCCGCCGGTAATCAGCAGATCGCAAGGTTCAGCGTTCATATGTACTCCTTGTGTTCCAAGAGCAATCACTGCCGGAATCGTAGCGGAAGGTGTGACATTTCGCTGCCAGACGGGTTGACAGAAGCGCCTGTTCGCGGATAGGATCAAGGGCAATTGAGCATGGTATCGACCGTGATCGGAACGAGTACCTGACCAGGACTGGTTGCAGAGAGCCGGCCAAATGCTGAGAGGCCGGTAGCCAGCGAGCAGGGAATGGATCCGTGAGTTGCGCCCCGAACAGGCTGGATCAGCCAGGTAGGCAGCGCCGGGAAGCTCCACCGTTACACCGGAGTAGGAACCTGACCGTTCAACATGAACGCTCAGGTCATCCATGAGTGGGCCGCGCAGCGCGGCCAACAAGGGTGGTACCGCGGGAGCATCTCAGTAGCCTCCGTCCCTGACCGGGACAGGAGGTTTTTTGTTGGTTCATTTGTTTCAGAATAGTGGAGGCTACCAGTGGTGGCAACAATCGCAGAACCCCAAACGCAAACACAACCGTTGATCGTTTCGGATGAACGCAAGCGAATCCTCTCCGGGATCCAGCCGAGCGGTGATCTCACCCTGGGCAACTATCTCGGCGCGATTCGCAACTGGGTGCGACAGCAACATGATTTCCAGAGCTTCCACCCGATCGTGAACCTGCATGCAATGAGCGTTGCCTACGACCCGGAAGTGCTCCGCCGGAGGACGCTGGAGCTTGCCGCCGGCCTGTTCGCCTGTGGGCTGGATCCCGAGGTTTCGGTCATCTTTGCCCAGTCACAAGTGCCGGAACACACTGAACTCATGTGGGTTCTCTGCACCCAGACCATGTATGGCGAGCTGGGCAGGATGATCCAGTTCAAGGAGAAGCGTGGCACCCAGACCGAAGAGAAGGTGAGCTCGGCGCTCTTCTTCTATCCAGTCCTTCAGGCCGCTGACATCCTGATCTACGACGCCGATCTGGTGCCGGTTGGTGAAGACCAGCGGCAGCACGTCGAGCTAACCCGTGATGTCGGGGTGCGTTTCAACGCGACGTTTGGCGAAACGTTCAAGATTCCGGCGGCAGACATCAAGACGGATGGTGCCCGGATTATGGGGTTGGATGATCCGTCGAAGAAGATGAGTAAGAGCGCTGCGACGGCTGCGAACTTCATCGCGCTTTCCGATACACCGGATGCCATCCGCCGCAAGATCAACCGGGCGGTGACCGACTCGGGTAGCGAGATCGTCGCCCGCGACGACAAGCCGGCGCTGACCAACCTGCTGACGATCTTCTCGCTGATTACCGATACCTCGATCGCCGAACTTGAAGCTCGCTATGAAGGTTCCGGATATGGGCAGTTCAAGCGTGAGCTTGGAGATGTTCTCGCGGACCACCTGGAGCCGATCCAGCGCCGGATGAACGAGCTTCTCGGCGATCCTGCCGAATTGGAGCGCATTCTCCATCGTGGCACTGAACGCGCCCGCGAAGTCACCATCCCCAAGATGGATCAGGTCCGCCAGGCGGTGGGGATCAGCTTGTAGGCTGGTTCAGTACCAGACAGCAGGGGATCTGCCATACGTACGGGAGAGGCCATGCCTCTCCCTCGGATCCCTACAATCCGCCGGTTCGTCGGAACAGCGACGTGGTTGACCAAGTCGCGCTGACGCGCGAAGGGAGAGGCATTGCCTCTCCCGTACGACCCGGATGCGGGTTCTGTGGCGATTGCTATCCCTTCGGTCGGAGTTCCTGCGAAGTCTCTGCATCGGCCTGGATCTGGTCCCAGTCGTAGAGCATCGGGATGGTCTGAACGCTGGACCAGAGTTCGACCTGGTCGGCCCAGTGAGGACTGCCGGGGTGACCGGATGCACCGATTGGGACGATCCAGCGGCAATTGTTCCAGTCTGCGGCATCGAACACATAGCGTGCGACCGATGTTGCTGCGACGTTGAAATGGGCTCCCGGCAAGATCGAGGCAGCCTGCGGTGTATCACCATCTCCGCCGATGCCGGTCGAGGGTGGGTTCAGCCGGTCGCGCAGGTCCGGGAACGCCCCAGCCAGCGGGTGGAGCGGCGCAGTGCGATGGATTGCGCCCCAGGTCCAGTTCGCCTTGTCCGGCCCGGCAAGCTCCGTCAGGCGGGCCAATCCCTGGGTAATCGCCTGTGCAAAGACATCGTTCCAGGTCACGCCTTCACCAAGCATCGTTGTATCGTTCTCGCGAATGACGCCAGGAATCTGCCACCAGAGGAGCACCCCGAGGGTGATGCCGGCCGGTTCTCCACCAAACGGAGTGGTCTTCAATGACTCCATCGGCGGCTGGTCGATGACGATCCGGATGATGGCATCGCGAATGGCGGTGTAGATCGAGGCGGCGACCGAATCCAAGTCCATGCCGCCATCCCAGGCGTTCAGCATCTCAACGGCTTCACGCTCGCCGGCGTCAGTTGGTTCGACGGCGGCAATCCGATCGACGAAGAATCTGGAAATCGTTGAAATGCGGTCTGCATGGATCGATTCCATGTCGGCGACGGTTGCGTTGCTGATTTCGCTCAGCCGGTCGACGATCCGCCGAGCGCGGCCGGGCGGCGCGAAGTCGAGGGCGATGTAGTGCGGGTAGTCCTTGCCGACGATACGGTTGTTGGCTGTCGCGACGTAGCCGGTCTCCGGGTTGCGCGAGCGTGGCAACTCCTCAAACGGGATGTCGCCGTGCCAGTC
>CAZRNC010000107.1:0-8401 GCA_964601285.1 uncultured Thermomicrobiales bacterium
GCAGATCGAAGCGCCGGAAGATCAGATAGCCAACCAGCACAATCAACCCGGCCACCGGCCCGACCAAACGCACACCGAGCGGGTCATCCGGCGTATTGCCCAGCAACAGCACCAACCCAAGGAGCAATGGCGCAAACGAGCCAGCCGTCTTCTCAACCACCGTCACCCCGCCAAAGAAGGTTGCCTCACGATGCATGCCAGTCTGAATCGCATCCCAATCGCAGATATCAGCAAGCAGCGGCCCGGGGAAGAGATAGATCGCCGCAATCGGCGCACCAACCACCACGAGCGCCATGATTGATTGCGCAATCACCGGCACACCCGGCAGCAACCCAGGCAACGCCAGAAACGGGAACGCCAACGCCGCCCAGAGCATCGCCCTGGCATAAGCCTGCCGCTTCGATGTACGCCGCGCCAACCGGGCAAAGAAGGGGATCGTCACCGCCATCGCCAGAATCGACACCGCCGTCAGCAGCGATACCCAAACACCCTCGTTGTCTTCCTTGAGAATGGCATGCACATAGAACGGCAACAGCCCGGTAAGCATCGTCAGGCCGGTCATAAACAGCACCATCGATGGCAGGAACAGCAGAAAGTGGCGGTTCGAAAAGGTCGCCCGCATCGACTCCCGCAGGGAAATCCGTGCCGGAGTCTGCACCCGCTTTGCCTGCTTCCAGAGTCCGGCAATGCCCATATAGCGAGTCACCAGCGCCAGCAACCCCAGCACCGCCGCCATCGCCGGAAAGCCGAAACGATCGACGATCAACCCACTGCCAACCAACCCGATCGCCGCCCCGGCCACCCCGAAATAGACCCGCCAGGAAGCAGCGCTCACCCGGTCCCGGCTGGTCCGGGCGATCTCCGGCAGCAGCGCATCATACGGGCCGGTCACCAGCGTGCTGGTCAGAAAGAAGAGCTGCAAGATAACAAAGAAGTACATCGCAACGACCGCCGGGCCCCCACCCGCCGGCGGCACAAACAGCAAGAACGCAAACAGCGCCCAAAACGGCGCTGCCCCCACAATAAACGGTATCCGTCTCCCCCACCTGGAATCCGTCCGGTCGCTCCAGTAGCCAATCAGCACATCATCAAACGCCTCCAGAAACCTGCCGGCGAACAGGAGAACGCTGACCACCGTCAAGCTAAGGAGCGCGACGCGATCAGCATCCGCCGGCGGTGCATAGAAATACACCAGCCACACATTCCTCGCCTGGTTCAGCGCCTCAGCACCAATCCCCCCGGTCGCGAAGGCCAGCTTGGTGCGGGTTTGAAGGGTGGTCATTGAACGAGAGTCTGGTGATGAGCCTGTTTGGACACATGCAATCTCCCGAAATCGTCGGCAGGCTCTTCACCTCACTCCCGCTACTGTCAGACACAAAGGCCGGGAGCGTATCGCGTTCACCTGACTGTTGATGAACACGATAGCAACTCCCGGCCCACTATGCACAGATTGATTTGTCGCTATCGAACTGGAGGCGAGGCCGAGAATTGATCGTGATCATCATCAGTAATCTGCTGGACGTTACCACCATTCCGATCCATGACAAACACATCGAAGTTACTGTCTCGTTCTGCGAAATAGATCCAGTTTCCTGACGGATCCCAGCGCGCCGGGCCACCATTCGAAGATTCGCGCAAAATGCGCTCTGACAATCCATCAAGGGATGCCACCACGATGCTAACTGCCGTTGGTTCGCGATCCGAGTCCACACGCAAGTAGACTATCTCGCTTCCATCTGGGGACCATTCCGGAGAGAGGACATAGGTTCCACTAGACTGCAGGAATATTTCGGCGTTGCTACCGTCCGCATCAATGGTCCAGATGCAGCGTGCTCCGGCGCCCTCGCAATCCCTGTTGGTTGTGTACGCGATCTTCTGTCCATCCGGCGACCAGGTTGCATATGTTGCTGCCTCTCCGTCATCGGTAAGTCGTTGTTCCGATGAGCCATCAGGATTGATTGTGTACAAGTATCCAGGCAAGGAAGTGAATGCTAGTTTGGATCCGTCGGGCGACCATTCAAGACTCAAGGTTTGTCGACCATCATCGAAGTCTGTGATCTTCTGCAAATTGCTTCCGTCGATATTGATTGTGTAGATCTGCGTACCAAAAGACATGTCGCTTTCGGCGTCCCACCCAATGAATGCGACCATTTGACCATCAGCAGACAGCGAAAGGTCATAGACCCACAGATTTGACGGCAAACCGATTAACTGCTGGTCTGTGCCGTCAGAGTTCATCGTGTAGATCGTCGAGAACTCGCCGGGATGCCGGTGGATGTACGGCATTCGATACACCTCAACCGGTGGAGGATCAGACTCATACCGCCAGGCATGGTAGTGCTGACCAACATTTCCCGCCTCAACTTGCCAGCCGTCAGGGTTGCCCGGCGTGTAGGTCAGACAACGGCGCTCGAAGCACTGCATCAGGACATCCTTGGATGTCCCGCCAACCAGCACCGTCGCCCAATACGGCTCCGCAATCGGGAATCCGGTTGCATAGAATGGATTCGGGAACAATTCGCCAGTCCCGGTCACACCATTCTCGTACACCAGTCCCTCAGAATGCATGAAGTCCCAGAACACCGATGCCACATGATGCCCGGTATCCACAACAAAGTTGGCCAACGTCACCTGATGACTCGCCAGCCCGGCATCGTCCGACACGTCGCCGGTCCGGTTGACGCGCCCGGTAACGGTCACACCGACATCCGACGGGACTTCGTCCGACAACGTTGCAAACGTCGCATAGGTCGGACCATCAGGATCGTCGGAATCGCCGGCAACGTTCACGACGGCCGGCAGACGGGTTTCCCACAGATTGTTCCCGATCTGCATCTCGCCGGTCATCATCTCGACAACCAGCAGACCGTTGGTGAGGTACCAGATCGAACCCTGGTCGGCGGCGGGATTGGTGATTTCCATGCGGGAATTGTCGAAATACTGCACCACCCGCTCGCCGCCTGGCGATTCGGCGTAATCTTCCAGCATGCCCGCAGTGAACGCCTCCGGCCCCCACATCCAGGTCCGGCTCACCTGCCCGGAGGCGACCGGTTGGTCGGTCCGTGCCCAGGTCTGCAGGAAATTGTTATCTGCCGGAGCCTCGGCAACCGCTACCACCGCCAGCATCTGCAACAGCAGCATCACCACCGCCCCCACAGCAACCGGCCGGCGAAGTCTCCTCACGCCCATCTCTTTCAGTACCCACATATTCTGTCGTTACGCAAATCACACCCCACGTTCGCGGCTACCCACTAATACTGGTCGATCTCCCCCGTCCCATTCCATTTCAACCCTGCGGAACACAAACAAAAACAGCGCCCCCCGGTCCTGCGGAGCGCCGTTCCTTCTGATGGCCGTTAGCGCGGCATCGCCAGCCATTCTTTCAGAGCATCTTCGACAAGGGGTTGTGTTCCCGCCTCAACTGCACCCTGCAATTTCGAGAGTCAGCTGTGTACGTTTACCTTGCATCGGTAACCCCGTAATCCGTTCAGCCTAAACGCTGCGGAAAACAAGACACGGGTGGAGAGAACAACCGCCCCACCCATGTCTTGCCAGGACTACGTTCAGTGCTACGACCCGTAGAGCCGGGGGATCGGCATCAGCAAGCGATCCTCGCCAGTTACGATGTTGTGTATCCGAAGCTCTCCCTGGAACCAGATACTCGGCACACTGTCACCAGAACCCGAGAGATACACAAAGGCGTCGCCAGCAGGATTCCACACCGGAGAATTCTCCCAGACCGGCCCTGCGGTACGCCGGGTTAGTTCTGAACCATCGGGCCGTATCGTCCAGATAGCCCCCTGGTCTCCTGAAAAGGCAATCAACCCACTGGCACCCCAGGTTGCGTCGTACGCTTCAACTCCCATATCCACGATATTGCCACCATCGCGGTCGACCAGGAGAATGGGACGTGCGTCACCGATCAGGTTGATGGCCAGCCGGGTTCCATCTGGCGACCAGGAGACCGTGTTGACCTGGTAAGCGGATCCGTATCCTTCTGTTGAAAATACCTGCACCGGGTCTGACCCATCAAGTTGCGACACGAAGACCGCATGGTGAAAGTCTCCCTCGGCGGATTGTATGTATCTCTGGAACGCGAGGTATTGCCCATCCGGCGACCACAGGAACGCAGAGGTGGCAAACTCGGTTCCCGATACGGAGTAGATTCCACTTCCATCCAGCCACTCAATAAAGATTCCTCGCTGGGAGCTATCAAAGCGGGCAACCCGGGTTCCGTCCGGAGATGTCACCGGGAAGCCCCAGTCCTCCACGAGACGAACATGTTCAATGTCCACGTCTGCACGATAGGTGCTCCATTGTGCGGTAAACGTCAATGCTCCGGAATCGAGCCAGTTGAGCGTGGAACTATGCGCCGGTGGAAGCCCGGTCCGGATATAGCCGGATCCATCGACATGGACGACGCCAATATTCCATGCCACTTCGCCATTTTGGAGGAAGGCAATGCGGGTTCCATCCGGGGACCAGGTTGGCTGGTCAATTCTGGGAGGAGCAAACCACATCAGGTACTGTCTGCCAACGTTCCCCATTTCAACCTGCCAAACAGGCGAATTCGCGGGGTTAAACGTCAGCACACGGCGTTCAAATGCCTGAACAAGGATCGGTGTTGGAGTACCACCAATATAGGCGTTGATCCAGTACGCATCAGTAAGTGGCAGGCCGATTGGATAGATCGGTGACCCCGCAGCATTATCCAGCGCACCGTTCGCCGGATTGTTCATCCAGTTCCAGAACACATCCGGAATGTTGTGTTTCAGCGTCGGGTCGAAATAGGCGTTCACAACCGGAGTGGGGACGTCGCCGGTGGTCACCGTGCCGTCAACGGACATCCAACTCTGCACGGATTCACCAGTCTTGTCTTCGGACCAGTTGGAGGTGCCATCCAGCGTTGCTACCTCGCTAAACGATCTGAACGTAGGCACATCTTCGGAATCCAGATCCCCGGCAATCGGCACCCATGCGGCACCGAAACCCGTCCCAAAGGAATTGTGTCCGGTTTGCCGCTCTCCCGTCATCAGCTCCTTCACCAGGAGTCCATTGGTGACGTACCAGGGAGACGTTTTGTCGCCACTCTCATCGGTAATCTCCATCCGGCTTTTGTCAAAGTACTGAACCAGACGGGCACCATCCCAATGGGTTGACTCTTCATAATACTCTCGGGCCGTCCCGATGGGAGTTGGACCCCACATCCAGGAGCGGGCAACCTGGCCCGATGCAACAGGGCTATCAGCTTGTTGCCACACCGCCTCAATTTCCGGAGATGCAAAGTGTTGCGGATGTTGAGGAACAGCGCCCACGCCCTGTGCCAATACGGAAAAGACGAGTGCCATACCTACCAGAAGGCAGATCCGTTGACGAAAACGCACCTCCGTGCCCCTTCCATTGAAAAATCCTGGGCGGCGTTCGAGAGCATGGAACCACGTGGCTTCGTCACGAAGCCCACGCATGAGATCCCCACCTGATCCTGAACGGCCGTTGCATTTATGAAATCCTGCTCATATCCTAACGACTTCCCGCCCACACCGGCAAACCCCAACCCGTACCGTTTCGTCTCAATTCTGCGGAGAATATGCAGAAACGGCGCCCCGCAGAGCGCCGTTCCATGATGCAGTTGGTGCGGCACAGTCCGCTACAGGAACATCAGTGTCACTGGAAAGACCTGCATACGATCAGCCGACCCATCCGAGTACTAACGATCACGCTGTACGGTCAAGACCGTCTTTTCGGGATTCACAATCTGCTGCCGGGTCAGGTACGAACTCCAACAGATTACGTTCGACCATCCAGAAACCCCGTTCGCATTGTATGCCTGTACGGCGAAGCACGAGAACCTGTCGAAGTCCTCGTCTGTTAGCCAAAAGAACCATCCATCCGGGCCGGTGCTACCAAGGTAGACGTCGATATACTGGCTTCCTCGCGCCCCGCCCCATACATCAAAGCCTTCTTCGTTCCAGGAGTAATCGTCCCATTCGAGATACGCAGATCCGGCATAGACGTCATAGGATATTCCCAGATTGGCTGGTGCAGCTGGCAAACTGTTGCTACCCCGGATGTTAAACGGCATCCATGTCCATGCATCTCCATGATACGCAATCATAGATGCATTCCCGGAAGCAACGCCTTGAGGAATAGTGAAATAGGTTTCCAAATATGCGCTGCCCTGAACGCAACCGACGATGCCGTGCCCTACATAAAACGTCCCCTCCTGAGAGTCTATGATCTCGAAGTCAATCCGCTGACCAGAAGCCCATCCCCCGTAGGCGATGGTTCCCCAACCATAGACCTCAATTCTCTCCCCTCGTGAAACATTCAGGGGAAACACATCCCAATATCCATGTTCTGCAACGGAACACGAGCCACCAGAAGCAGAGAGCGTAGAACCACATACCATAGACGACAGACCAGATACTCCCGAACCTGATCTTGTTCTCATCGTGAAGCAGTATTCTGTTCCCGGTTGCAGGCCATGAACTTCATACTGACGCATATTGCCAGGAAACGGTCCCGCCAGTGCCTCCCACTGTTCCGAGTTTCCCTGCTTCATAGCAATAGTGAACTCGCTATCCGTGCCCGCCGTACTATTCCAGGTTAGACGAACTGCGGATGTACTGATTCCCTGGACCTGGAGGTTGGTGGGGGCGGTAGGCGTCGGGCCAGCAGCGCCTTCGTGAGAAAGAATCACCTTCCCCTCACTACCCAACATCACCGCAATTGCATCTATAAAGTTGACACCAACAGCCACCCACTCCAAAGCCTTAAACGCGAGCGACAGTGGACTTAGGCTCTTGGATACGGATACTATCGCCTTTGCAAGCTTCTCCTTGTGCTTGTCTTGAGCGTATTGCGTCAGGTCCTTCCACAACAGGTTCCAGAACTCGACATCTGAGAGGAAGGAACTGTGAAGTATTGTGCTGGCTTCAACGAGGCGCCCCCCACTCGCAGCTTGAGAAAAACGATTGGCGTCGCTGATATACGGTCGCCACTCCGTTGGAGTAGTGCGGATCGAAATCCAGTTGACGAAATCCACGGGATCAATCAAATCCGCGGCGAGCGGAATAGGCTGGATCGCCAATGCAACCTGTAGCACGGCAGCCAGATTAGACTCCTCGTTGGCTGCTCCAGACACAACAAGCGGGTTGGCTAACGATTGTCTGATAGGCACGGTGATAGCGTTACCGGGTCCAACGACAGATAGAGCAGGAAATCCCACTGGTGATGACCAAACAGCTAGAGGAATACTCCGCCGGTTGTAGATCTTTATGTTGTAGGAAGATTCACTTGCGTATTCGCTGATGCACCCCTGGATCAGATCTTGATTTCCAGAGTTGTCAATCTCAACGCCTGGGTGAATACCTGCACAGGAGAAGTCGGTTGCCTGTTGCCATAGCCTCACCAGATCGGCATTCAATATATGTGAGACCGTCGCCAGGCTAAGAGAATTCCAATCCCAGGCCGCAACTCCAATTTGTGGATACGGGCCAAGATCCAACTCTTCCAGCTCTTTGTAGTCAAAGGTCACAAAACCAGAGCCGGAAGGTCCGCCAGCTAATGACAGACTCTCCGGTGAAGCTGGCCATACTACCCCTGACGCAGCATCATTGACAGCCAGAAACGTATCTCGCTGGAGTTGGAGGTCCTTACCGGGAGGTGCCTGAAACTTGATCTTTGCCGGCGTCGGCTGTGTCAAATGAGCGCTCTGACCTGACTCCTTGCTCTCAAGATTCAGACCATACGAGCCACCCTGTGACATCAAGACGCTCGGGAGAGGGAGTGAAGCGGCGCCCGCGGAACCTTGTTGCAACGAGTGCATACTGTCATCAGATACGAAGGGAACCTTGTAAATCGTGACCATTGCATCCACGGTAAGACCGCCGGGAGGGATGGTCACGGAAATTTCTTCCCCATAGCTAACCACTCCACCGCTACTGGCACTAACTTCCTGTGACACCAGATGTTCTGCGGTACTGGGTAGTCCGCCTGTTTCCTGACCATACCGCCACGCATGGTAATGCAGCCCCACATTCCCTGCCTCGACCTGCCAGCCGGCGGAGTTGTCCGGGGTATAGGTCAGGCAGCGGCGCTCGAAGCACTGGACGAGGACGTCTTTGTAGGTGTTTGCGACCTTGACGTTGGCCCAATACGCCTCGGTGATCGGGAAGCCAGTCGCGTAGAACGGGTTCTCGAAGAGGTTTGCGGTTGTGTTCGATCCGTTTACATAGACCATTCCGCTGGAGTTCATGAACTGCCAGAACGGTCCTGCAACCGTATGGTTCGTCTCGGACACCCAGCGAACGGCCCGCACGTCGTGGTTGCCGAGCGCCGGGTCCGTGGTCACCGATCCGTTGCGGTTTACCCGTTCAGTAATCAGCGTCCCTTCAGACCG
>CAZRNC010000108.1:0-8392 GCA_964601285.1 uncultured Thermomicrobiales bacterium
ATGCGCCCTTACAGGGTTGCGAAACATCATGACACGATACGCTAGTCAGACTACTGAGGACGACAATCTAAACACCGTTCTTCTTTGCGAACGTTCTATGACCCTGAAATAGATGGAACATATGATCGTGCATGCTTCTCTTACCGTCATCCCGAGCGAAGTCGAGGGACCTCGAGCCTCGAGGCTTGACTACTCCTGGAGAGATCTGACCCGCGAGGTCCCTCGACTTCGCTCGGGATGACGGATAAAGTGTTCGGGGTGACAGTTAGAAATGCTCGGGATGACAAACTAACCGGCATGTACTGGCCGAAATCGGAGGGCGTTGAAGGCGGACGCATTGCAATGCGCCCCTACCCCTTCGGGGGCAAGCAAGCAGGCACATGATGATGCAACACGTTGATTTCAGCAGTAGGTTCTTCGGGGCGGTTGGCGGGTCTGCCCCATGACCGCGATGCAATGGCCCGCTGCCATCTCTGATGCTGTCCGGCAGTTACTCGGGCCGGATGTCTCGGTCGAGCGGTTGGGCGGGATGAGTGGTGCCGGGGTTCAACGGTTGCGCGGCAACGGTTTGAGTGCCGTGCTGAAACAGTCGCCCCGTCCGAACGAGTGGCATGTCTACACACAGTTGGGCCGGCGGCTCGAAGCGGCTGGTGTTGAACTGCCAGCGCTGCATGCTGAAGCTGTGGACGAACGAACCTGGTGGCTGTTGTTGGAGGATATTCCACAGCCGTTGCCAGAGGGGCGCTGGCTGGCTGACGCTGAGGTCCTGGAGATGCTGCACCGTCTCCATTCCATTCCGGTTGCCGATATACCGCTGTTGGAACATCGCTACCGTCCCGAATGGGGGCCGGAGCTGACCAGGCAGGCGCTCTCGCTCTTCGAACCGGATGACGCGAGACATCTCGAACCGCTGCTGGCAGCGATACGCGAGCGGGCAGCCGGGCTGTTCGAACCGGTGTGTGTGATCTCTGGCGACCCGAACCCGGCGAACTGGGGCATCAGGAACGATGGCAGCCTGGTCCTGTTCGATTGGGAGCGCTGTACGCTCGGCCATCCGGCGATTGACCTGGCAATTACCGTCCCCGGGCTGGGAGATATGGCCGCGTTCGAGCAGGTGGCCGGGCGCTATCCTGCCGGAGACGTTGCCAGCGCCAAGGTGTGGACCGTGGTCGAGTTCCTGGCGGGGTGTGCTGCTGGATCGGTCGCGCCATCGTTCGACGTCTCAATGCTTGCCAGGCAGATTCCCGGCTGGCTGGAGTCGCTTTCAACAACAAACAGCAGGGAATAGCTCCGCAACGTGACAATTGGTCACATTTCCGGGAAACTGGAGGTGCGGAACTGCGGATGTTCGGCTAGGATTAGGCCAGTTTGGACCCCGGGTTCGGTATTGAACGGTCCGGGGGCTGCGATTGTGAAGAAAAATACGGTAAACTCCCTCGGGTGCCTGTGAGACGGGGGAACCGCTCCGGCGGGGTTCACCAGGCACACCGGGTAATGAACCCGCGAACGGGTTTTGAGGGGGAACATTCGTTCATGGTGGAGCAACCACTCTGGGTCACGTATGTTGCGTCCTTTGTGCTGCTGAACGTGCTGCTTGGCGCAATGGCCTATATGACCTGGCTCGAGCGCAAGGTCATGGCACTGATGCAGGACCGGGTCGGACCAAACCGGACGGGGCCGTTTGGCTTGCTGCAGCCGATTGCCGATGGCATCAAGCTGCTGGGCAAGGAAGACCTGATCCCGAAGGCCGCTGACAAGCGGATTTTCGCGATTGCTCCGCTGATCTCGTTTGTCACTGCACCACTGGCCGCCATGGTCATTCCGTTTGGTGACTCGGTGACAATCTTCGGCCAGGAAGTACGGCTCTACGTCACCGATTTCAACGTCGCTGTGCTCTACATCCTCGCTGTTGGCTCGGTCGGCGTCTATGGGATCATCCTTGGTGGCTACGCATCGGCCAACCGCTATTCGCTGCTCGGCGCGCTGCGCTCGGCGGCACAGGTGATCTCCTACGAGATTGTGCTTGGCCTCTCCCTGGTCGGTGTGTTCATCCTTTCCGGCACGCTTTCGCTCGTTGAGATTGTCAACCAGCAGAGCACGATGCTCTCGTTTAATCTCGGGTTCACCACGCTATCGATTCCCAACTGGTACATCTTCTCCCAGCCACTGGCGTTCATTATCTTTGTGATTGCCATGGTCGCCGAGACCAACCGGTTGCCGTTTGACCTTCCCGAAGCCGAGACGGAGCTGATCTCCGGTTTCCATACCGAGTATTCCGGCTTCCGGTTCTCGTTCTACTTCCTTGCTGAATACATCAGCATGATCATCATTTCGCTGATCGCCTCATCGCTCTTCCTGGGTGGAACAAGTGGCCCGATCGCCAACGGCGTTTGGTGGCTGCTCCTCAAGACTGCGATCTTCCTGTTCTTCTATATCTGGCTGCGAACGACGTTGCCGCGATTCCGCTATGACCAGTTGATGGGCATCGCCTGGAAGGTGTTGCTGCCGCTGGTATTGGTGAACATTCTCGTCACAGGCTTCATCCGCCTGTGGGGCAATGGGCAACTGTTTTAGGATGGGATGCCGTTCAGTGCCGGCGAGCGGGATAGCGCCCGGCCCATACGTTTCAGTCCGAAGGGATGATCGTGTCCGCTGAAGTTCTGGTGTTTACCATTCTGGGTGCGATAGCCGTCATCTCCGCGCTAGGCGTGGTGGTGTCGACCAACCCGGTGCATAGTGCCGTTGCGTTGATCGTGACGTTTGTCAACATGGCCGGTATTTTCATCATCCTGGGTGCCGAGTTCCTGGCAGCGGTGCAGGTCATCGCCTACACCGGTGCAATCATCGTGCTGGTGCTGTTTGTCATCATGCTCGTGCGACCGGATGACTTGCCGGAGTTCCATGCCGGGCAACCGGTGCAGAAGTTGCTCGGGGTCGTGCTTGGGTTGATTCTCCTTGGCGAGATTGCTGTAGCCGTGCTGACCCGGGAAGTGGTTGGCCAGCAAGGCCCATGGACTTCCGAAAACATCGCTGCCGCCGGCGGCAATGTGCAGGTGATCGGCCAGATCATGTATTCCGGCTATGTGTTGCCGGTGCAGCTGGTTGCAATTATTCTGCTGGTTGGCACGATCGGGGCCCTGGTGCTCGCACGTCCGGAGCCGCCCGCATCTGCCGCACGACAAATGACTGGAACCATTTCGCTCGCCCATACTCGCGGCTCGGATATCGAGGCGTTGGGTTCTGGCGAAGCGCCGGCTGCGCAAGGACCCCGCAAGGGCACGGTGCGCGACGGAATCATTGTGGTCGACGATGCAGAGTCATATTCCGATGTGCCGGCCTGGGGTGTTGATGTCCGGCCTGATGGCTCGAAGCGGTCGAAGGAGTAGGAGAAGATGGAAGAACTCAGCGCCACACATTTTCTGCTGCTCAGTGCCGCGCTCTTTGTCATCGGCATGATGGGTGTGCTCACCCGCCGGAATGTCATCATCATTTTCATGAGCGTTGAACTGATGATCAACGGTGTGATCCTGGCGTTCGTTGGCTTTGCCTGGGAACTGAACCAGATCGATGGCCAAATCTTTGCGCTGATGGTGATTGCGGTTGCGGCCGCCGAATCCATTGTCGGACTTGGGATTATCATGGCGATTTCACGACGGCTCGACACGGTCGACGTTGTTGAGGTTAGCCAGCTGCGTCAGTAGTCCACTCGGGACCAGACGAGGGGAAGAGAGAGACCGTCCATGGAAGACCTGTTGGTACTGATACCGGCGTTGCCCCTCGCGGCGGCGGTTATCAACTTCCTCTTCGGGCGGTGGTACCTGAAGACGGTTGCGGCGTGGATTGCAATTGCCGCAGTTGGTGTTTCGTTCCTGCTAAGCGTTGCCGTTCTCATTGAACAGATCGGCGATTCACACGGCACGCTGACGCAAGAGCTCTACACCTGGATTCCGGCCGGTCAGTTTCAGGTTCCGCTGAATCTCCATGTTGATAATCTCACTGCCATCATGTTGATGGTGGTGATGTCCGTGTCGCTGCTGGTGCATATCTACTCTGTCGGCTACATGCACGCCGATCCCGGCATGTACCGTTTCTTCTCCTACCTGCCGCTCTTCGTCTTCTCGATGCTGATGCTGGTGCTGGCCGATAACTTCCTGGTGATCTTTTTCGGCTGGGAAGCGGTGGGGCTTAGCTCCTATCTGCTCATCGGGTATTACTTCCGGCGGAAATCTGCGTCCGATGCCGCCAAGAAGGCGTTCATCGTCAACCGTATTGGTGACTTTGGCTTCGGCCTGGGCATCATGCTCATCTTCGTGCATCTCGGCACGGTGATGTTCGACGAGGTGTTCGCGAACCTCGGCACGCTTGGCAGCTCCACAGTGACGGTCATTGCGTTGCTGCTGTTCACCGGTGCAATCGGTAAATCAGCACAGCTTCCGCTGTTTGTCTGGCTTCCGGACGCCATGGAAGGCCCGACACCGGTTTCGGCCCTCATTCACGCGGCGACGATGGTCACCGCCGGTGTTTACATGGTGGCGCGTACCTATCCGATCTTCATGGCCAGTGCCGACGCGATGCTGGTGGTGTCGATTATCGGTGTGATCACTGCCATCGTTGCAGCGACCATTGCCATTACTCAATATGACATCAAGCGGGTCGTCGCCTATTCGACCGTTTCCCAGCTCGGCTTCATGGTCTTTGCACTGGGAACCGGCGCCTGGATTGCCGCGATCTTCCATCTGATGACCCACGCCTTCTTCAAGGGTCTGCTCTTCCTCGGTTCCGGCTCGGTCATTCACGGGATGGGTGGCGAGCAGGACATGCGGAAGATGGGCGGCCTGAAGAAGTACATGCCGATCACCTATTGGACATTCCTGATTGCTGCCGCTGCCAATGCCGGTATCTTCCCGCTGGCCGGATTCTGGTCCAAGGACGAGATTCTGGTTGGGGCCTACCTGCATCACTCCTACATCATCATGACGATCGGCTTCATTGCGGCGTTCTTCACCGCGCTCTACATGTTCCGGGCGGTCTTCATGACCTTCCATGGCAAGGAACAGTTCGACCATCACAAGATTCACCCGCACGAATCGCCGAAGATCATGACTATTCCGTTGATCATTCTGGCGATCGCAGCGGTGCTGGCCGGCTTCACCGGATTCCCGCCGGAAGATGGCTGGATCCACGGCTTCCTGCATGAGGCATTTACCTTGGTCGAGGCACACCACGTGAGCCTGACCGAGACGCTGATCTTCGGTGTTGCCTCGACGGTGGTCGCGCTTTCCGGTCTGGGCGTTGCTTATCTCGCCTACATGAAGCAGTCGAAGACATTCAGCCCAACCGTCTGGGCCGAGCGGTTCCCGTGGGCCTATGCACTGTTCTCCAACAAGTGGTATTTCGACGAAATCTACGAGGCCCTGATTGTGCACCCGATCTGGTGGTTCTCCGAGAATGTCCTCTGGAAGGTTGTTGATGTCAAGATCATCGACGGCATCGTCAACGGTGTTGCCACCAGCATGACGTTTACTTCCGGACAGCTTCGCAAGGTGCAGACCGGTTTTGTTTCGAACTACGCCCTGGCGATCGCAATCGGTGCGGTGGTGATCGTCGGTGTCTACTTCGTCTTCGTCAGCAATGTGTTTGCATGAGGAACCCAATGAGCCGGCCGCCGTCGTGCTGGATGTCAGCCGCTAACGAGGAGCAACCGCGTGGATAACTTTCCGATTCTCAGTACGATCACCTTCCTGCCACTGGTAGGCGCTTTGGTGATCTTTCTGTGGGCAACGGTTTCGGCGGAAAATACACGCAAGATCGCCCTTGGAGTGTCGCTGTTGAGCTTCGCGGCATCGGTCGTGATGCTGATCAACTTCGATACCGGTAAATCCGGCATGCAGATGACCGAGCAGTTCAACTGGCTGCCAAAACTCGGTATCAGTTACAGCATGGGTGTCGACGGGCTGTCGGTCTTGCTGGTGGTCATGTCGACGTTGCTTGGCGCGGTTGCCGTATTGCAGTCGTTCTCGCCGATCACCCACCGGGTGCGTGAGTACTACATCTCTATCCTGTTGCTGCAAACCGGTATGATCGGCGTCTTCCTGGCGGTCGACCTGTTCCTGTTCTACATCTTCTGGGAACTGGTGCTGCTGCCGATGGCGCTGCTGATCGGCATCTGGGGCAGTGCAAACCGGATCTACGCGGCGGTCAAGTTCTTCCTCTACACCCTGGCCGGCTCGCTGCTGATGCTGGTTGCCATTGTCGCTACCTACCAGTCGTACTTCGAACAGACCGGCATCCGCACACTCAATGTGCTGGAGCTGGCGAACGGGCAATATGGCCATAACTTCCAGATGTGGGTCTTCGCGGCGTTCTTCGTTGCGTTTGCCATCAAGGTTCCGATGTGGCCGTTCCACACCTGGTTGCCGGATGCCCACGTTGAAGCACCGACGGCCGGCTCGGTCATCCTGGCAGGTGTGCTGCTGAAGATGGGCGGATACGGCATGATCCGCTTCAACCTGTCACTCTTTGAAGATGCCGCCCGCGAATGGGCACCCTACATCATGGCGCTCTCGGTGGTTGCCGTTATCTACGGTGCGCTGGTGTCGCTGGTACAGCCGGACCTCAAGAAGCTGATCGCCTATTCATCGGTGAGCCACATGGCGTTTGTGACAATGGGTATCTTCGCGTTCAACATGCAAGGCATGTATGGCGCGATGATCGTCATGCTCTCGCACGGGTTCGTCACTGGCGGTCTCTTCCTCTGTGTTGGTGTGATCTACGAACGCGGGCATACTCGCCAGATCAGCGCCTTCGGTGGTTTGGCAACCCGGATGCCGGTCTATGCCTCAATATTCGCAGTCTTCATGCTGGCGTCGCTGGGACTTCCGGGGCTTTCCGGATTTGTCGGTGAGTTCCTGGCCATCCTTGGTGCGTTCGAGGCCTATCGCTGGGCCGGTGTTATCGGCTTCTCGGTGGTCATTCTCGCCGCCTGGTACATGATGTATATGTTCCAGCGAGTGGTTTTCCAGCGAGCTGACGGCGAAATCCCCGATCCGGGCGACGGCGCACTGCCGGCGGTTACCGGAGCATCGGGCGATGACCATGACGACCATCATGCAGACGACCATGGGGGCCACCATATCCTCTCCGACAAGGAGATTCTGGACCTCAGCCCCTCCGTGCCGCGGTGGCCGGATGTCAACCGGCGGGAGCTGTTTACACTGGTACCACTGCTGATCCTGACGATCGTCCTCGGCGTTTGGCCGGGGCCGTTCATGGAGATCATGAAACTGACGTTTGAGTCCATTCTCGCGCCGTTTGGATCGGTCGGGGTGTAAGCAAACCTATTCGAGCGGGCGCTGGGCTGCGCGTCCGAACGTGCTCGGGACTGGAGTCCCGATCTTGGAAACAGGGGAGAGACGGTGCCACGATTCGTGGATCTGGTAAATCCAGACCTGACGCTGATCATCCCGCACTTAATCATTCTGGGGTTGGCGCTGGTCTTGCTGGCAGCCGATGTAATCATCCCCAGAGCGAAGCACGGGATTCTGACCTGGATGTCGTTGGTTGGCATGGGTGCGGCGCTGGTAGCGACCTACACCTTCGCTGATACCAACAAGACCACCTTCAATGGCATGTTCCGGGCCGATGACCTTGGTGTCGCGGTCAATATGATCGTGCTCCTGGCCGGTATTCTCTCGGTCATGATCTCCTCATCCTACATCCAGAGTGTTGAAGACCGTGGTTCGATGCCGCTGGCTGAATACTATGTGCTGCTTACCTTTGCAGTGCTGGGCACAATGATTGTCGGCTCTGCCGGCGACCTGATCATGGTGTTCCTTGGTATTGAAATGACGGCGCTGGCTTCCTATGCGCTCACCGGCTTTGCCCGGCGGCGGATGACCTCGCTGGAAGGTGCGCTGAAGTACTTCCTGCTGGGACTCTTTGCATCAGCGATTCTGGTCTACGGTATGGCCTGGATCTATGGTGCAACCGGCACGACCAACCTGGATGGCATTCGGGCAGCACTCTCCGCCCCAGGTGTTGACGGCACTGATGCCTCGTTGCTGCTGGCGATTCTGTTGCTGGTGATCGGCCTCGGCTTCAAGATTGCCGCGGTTCCGTTCCACATGTGGACGCCGGATGCCTATGAAGGTGCGCCAACTCCGGTTACCGCCTACATGTCGGTTATCCCGAAGGTAGCGGGCTTCGTCGCCATGATCCGGATCCTGGTGCAGGGGCTGGAGCCGGTCAAGGATGAGTGGATCATTCTTGTCGGTGTGCTTGCGGTCGTTACGATGTGGTTCGGTAACATCGTCGCGATCAGCCAGCGCAGCGTCAAGCGTATGCTGGCCTACTCCTCGATTGGTCATACCGGCTACCTGCTGGTTGGTTTTGC
>CAZRNC010000109.1:0-8378 GCA_964601285.1 uncultured Thermomicrobiales bacterium
CCCGGTTCAGTCCCTGAACGGCAAGCCGCACAGAGCCATCCGGCACGCGCATCATTTGATGAATCGTTGCCAGCGTCCCGATTTCCCGGGTTTCGCCTGGGCCAGCGTTTTCCGATTCGGGGTCGTCCTGCATAACCAGCACAACCGTCCGATCACCGGATGCGACTGCATCGATCAATCGCAACGAGCGTGGCTGAGCTGCGGCCAACGGCACAACCGTCAGCGGCAAAACAACCGTGCCCCGCAACGGCAGGACCGGCAGCACTCGTTCTCCGGATTCAGTTTGCGGTTCTTCGATATCGATAGGGTCGAGAGTGACCTCATCGGTGATATTCTGCTCATCCGCCATGTGGATGACTCCTTACTCTATCTGGTTCCGTTCGGGGAATGGTTGCTGCCATCAGGTCGATTGCTGCAGGTTGATCGCCACTCGCGTTGGCTGCACACGTTGCAACCGAACCCGCAACAGCCCGTTGTCATACGACGCTTCAACGTGTTCGTAATCAACCGCGAAGGGCAAGTACACATCTGCAGCAAAGGGGCCGTAGAGAATGCCCATCTCATGGATTGACCGGTGAGAATCACCACACAATGGTGGCCGCTCGCCCCGGATCGTCAAAATGCGATCGTCGATAGCCAATTCAATCTGGTCACGTGAGAGGCCGGCAATCTCTGCCAGCACCCAGAGCGCGTCCTCGGTTTCATAGACCTCGATCGGTGGCCTCCAGGTGAGTGCCATTCCGTTCGGTACTCTGCGTTGCACACTGCGTGAGTGGATAAACATGGAATGGAATATGTCTTCCATCTCGTGTCGAATACGCTCGGGATCGCGGCTGCCCCGCTTGCGTGTAATTGCCATAGATCTGGCCCTCCAGTACGTCACCGGTATGGTGTGTCGTTTGCAGGTGTCTGTCGGACGTCGTCATAACCGTACCGAACATCGATATGCTGAGACACAATGGTTAGTATAACAAGCTGCTATAAAGTTGACAAGAATCGACTCAAGGTTCAAGGTGCTGGTTGCGTCATGCCCAGGGGCCGTAGAGGATGACGATTGCCGTCACGCCCCAGAGGAAGACCGTCCCGAGGAGTGGGTAGTCGGAAAGGATCACCTGCTCCGGCGCACCACCCTCCTGTCGTTGATGAACAAGATAGAGGTAGCGAAATATTCCATAGAGGACGAATGGGATCGTCAGCATCATCAGGTGATTTTCCGGGAGGTTGTCGGCAACGAAGGTGTAGAGCGAATAGGCCATCACCGCAGCGCCGGCAGTAATCACGATGAACTGGTCGAGCAGCGAAGCACTGTAATCATCCAGGTTCCGACGGTGGCCCGCCGCGTCACCCTCCAGCAACTCCAGCTCATTTCGTCGCTTGCCAAACCCGATGAAGAGCGCCAGGACGACTGTGCAAACGTAGAGCCACGGGCTGATCGGCACGGCAAGGACCACCGCACCAGCAGCTGCTCGCAACACGAACCCACTGGAAATCGCAAACACATCAATGATGACAAAGTGCTTCAGGAAGAGTGAGTAGGAGATGTTGATCACGATGTAGAGCAACAGCAACGCGGCAAAGTACGGCGTTAGCAGATAACTGATCCCTAGCGAGGAAACGCCAAGGAGCAGCGACAGCACTTGCGCATTGCGCTCGGGCACAAGGCCGGCCGCGATCGGACGAAAACGCTTGGTCGGGTGCAGCCGGTCGGACTCCCGATCGCGCAAGTCGTTCAGCAGATAGACCGCGCTGCTGGCAGCACAGAAGCAGAGGAAGGCAACCAGCACCTCAAGGACTGCATCGATCTCGGTTAACTGGTGAGAGAAGACCAGGGCCGCGAAGACGAGGACGTTCTTGGACCACTGCTTCGGCCGCAGCGCGCGAAGATAGTCTTTCGCCGTGCCGCGACCTGCTGCCATCGACTGCATTCCGCTTCCCGTATGTGCCCGGCAATGCCGGCTCTGGTGTCAACAGAACCGGCTATTCCGGATTAAAGGCCTCGACACTGAACACATTGGCGGCGTTCCAGACCAGCCAGCCGGAAGCGCCAAAGTCTTCGGCTGCTTCAATCTGGGCGCGAAGTTCCGCCGGCCCGTATTCAATTCCTTCTCCATAGGAGAAGTCCTGCAACCATGGGCGGAACTTATGGCTCTTGTTACCGATGCGTTCAGCTCCGCTCTCCAGGCTCCAGAGAATCACCTGGTACGGATGGTCATTCGGAAAGTCAAAACCCATCGCGCCCGGATGGAAGTGAGACGGGTAGATCATCGGGTTGATAACGTCGACAAACGGTTCGATCCGCTCAAGCTGCTGTCCGATGCCGCCATCACTCTCTTCCCAGAGTGTGAACCCGAAGATATCGACAGCAAGGTAGGCACCAGTCGGGGCAAGTGCGATTTGCATCTGCTCCAGGAACCCCGAGATTGCATCTGCCGCAGTCTCATTGCCATATTCGGATCCGTAATCCGCATCGTCGATAATGCCATCGGTTGGGAACCTGATGTAGTCGAGCTGGATTTCGTCGAAGCCCATGTTGGCGACTTCTACTGCAACCTGGATGTTGTATTCCCAAACCTGCCGTTCATGGGCATTGACCCAGGCAAGCCCGTCCCAGGTTGTCCACAGCCCACCGGTGTGAATGTCCTTGATCGCAAGCTCGCGCCGTTGATCGGCCAGAATCGGGTCCTCGAAGACGACAATCCGGGCGATGCTGTAGATGCCACGATCCTTCAGTTCCTGCAGACGTTGTTCGAGATTGTAGTGAGGTTCGACCGCACCGATTTCGTGAGCAAGTTGGACGTTGGTCTCGTAGAACACTCGTCCGCTGGAGTCCTTGACATCGACCACAATGGCGTTGATCTCGGTGGTATCAGCGATGCTCAGGAGATCGTTCCAGACTTCATCGTTACCAACGGTTAGCCCGGTCGCGTAAATCGACTTCACGATGAACGCTTCGAGCGACGCATCCAGTCTCATGTCGTCTGGAACGCTGGAGGTCACCGCCCGGTAGCCTGATTTCTTGATGAGGACATCGCCCTCGGCCGGCACTCCGTTCAGCCGGTAGGTCCCGTCTTCGCCGGTGGACGCCTTGGCCGTACCAATCTGGATTGTGGCATCGGCAAGCGGTTCACCGTTCTGATCAGTGACTGTGCCGGTAAGTGAATCGGTAACGATGGCAAAGTCGAGATTGCTGTTTTGTCCGACCGGACTCGAGGCTGCAGTAAAACCATCGTATTCAACTGTGACCGTAGCATTGCGGGGGACATTGGCCAGTTCGAATTTGCCATTGCTGTCTGTGACGGCGGTAACCATTGCTCCACCATCGCCAGTCGCGGTGACAGTGGCTCCGGAAACCGCGTTTCCAGTTCGTTGGTTGGTGACGGTTCCGGTGAGGGTATTGGGTCGGAGCTGGACTGCCATCGGGGTTTCGCTGACGACGACTGCTACCTGGGTTGCTTCGTAGTTTTCGTGACTAACAGAGATTTCTACAGCATCCCGGTCAGGAAGGCTAAACTCGCCATCCCCGTTGGATGTCGATGAAACGCCAAATGCCGAAATTTCGGCACCGGAGAGTGGCTGTCCGGTATAGGCATCGAGCACCACGCCATCGACGCGGTCAAGATTGCCGTCCCCGTCCTGAAAGGCAAGGGTCAGCAATATTCCAAGAATTGGCACAACCAGAATCAGGCTGTACCACCAGCTAACCCGTTCCCAACGTCGCCGGCGTTGTCGGGTGTCAAACTCGCGGTCTGGTATCACTCACGCCCTCCCCGAGCGCGGCGCATTTGGTGCGCATTGCTCGTCCGAGCCGGGTCGTCCATCCAAAGAGACCCGACAGTTATCCTGGCCAGTCGTAGGTATCCTGCGACCATTTGCAGGTTATGCAAACCAGTCAACACGCGATTGTACGCCGCATAAGTGTACATTGCTCGTTACCTCGTCTATCAAATTGGCATCAAGCAACGTAGATCCGGCATCTGAACATGGCCGGAGCAGCGCATGCTTCGTATAATCCCTCACAATTGTGTTCGGTACGCTCCGGGGGGAAATTGGAGCGTGCCGCTTGTTGCCTGCTTGGTACTGCGGATAGGAATGCACCTCGCGATGGAGTTCGCTGACGTTATCCGCGACCTGCGGCCAGATCTTGATGCTGTCGAAGAGCGCCTGCGCACATCGGCAGAACTCGGTTTTCCCGCACTGGGGAATATCATCGACCAACTCATTGGCTCCGGGGGCAAACGGCTGCGGCCGGCAATGCTGCTGCTCTGTGCCAAACCGTTCAACTACCAACTCGACAAGCTGCTTTCCGCTGCTGCCGGCATCGAACTGTTGCATACTGCTTCGCTGGTGCATGACGACACCATCGATGGCGCCCAACTCCGGCGCGGCCAACCAACACTCAACTCAATGTTCGACACCGGCACAGTCATCATGCTTGGCGACTACCTCTTCGCCCGCTCGGCCATGCTGGCAGCAGACACGATGAACCCGCGAGTGGTTGCCGTGTTTGCCTCGACACTTGGCCATATCTGCGATGGGCAACTCCACGAAATTCTGACCTCGCACAACACCGACCAAACTCGCGAAGACTACGAACGCCGCATCTTCGGCAAAACGGCGTCGCTCTTTGCCGGTGCTGCCGAGATGGGCGCAATCCTTGCAGAGGCATCCGACCCGGACATCGAGGCAATGCGCGACTATGGTTCCGATGTGGGTATGGCCTTTCAGATTGTCGATGATGTCCTCGATCTGAGCGGTTCGACCGAGGAGATTGGCAAACCGGCCGGGCTTGACCTGCGCCAGGGGACGGTGACGCTGCCGACGATGATCTTCCTGTCCCGCAACCAGGGCACCAGGGTAGCTGCCGAGGTCAGGCAAATCGTCGACAGCGGCGAGGCAACCGATGAGGATCTCTACCAGATTGCAGATATGATCCGCGACTCCGGGGCGCTTGATGAAGCAGTTGAGAATGCCCGGATGTTCGTTGAACGCGCCCGGAAGCGTGTTGCGTTCATTGAGGACCAGCAAGCAGTTCTGGCGCTTAACGCCCTCGCAGAGTCGGCGCTGATCCGGACATCCTGAGCAACAACCTACATCGCGATCAGATTTGCACCATACAGGTAGCCTGACAGCTTCTGCCAGCCGGATTCGCCTGTCCCGCTCCAACGGGTGACACTTGTCTGCAACTCGTGCGGGTCATCCGGCGTCAGGATGATCGTCGCCAACCTGGAAAGATACCGCGCTTCGATGGTTGCCGAAAGGTACCGAACCTCGTGCCCGTGTCGCAGTGATAACCCGGGAATTACCAGTAGCTCATCGGTGACCATCCGGACCATCGTCTGCCTTGATACCTTGCTGGCAATCTCGGCTTCACGTTTGCGGGTGCCGGTCAATTCACCTTCACCAGCGACCAACGATTGCAGCTCCACCTCAACCATGTACGCTGTTAGCGAAAAGTCCCGCCACGGAACCAGGAACCAGCTCGCCGGATGGGGAGCGGTCATCCGCTGCTGGATGTACTGCATGATTCTGGTAGACCTGCGAGGGTTGGCGTTGAAAATCAGCCAGCCTTCACCGGTGCTCAAACGGGAATCCAGACCGTCGAAATAGTGGTTCATGCGTTGCAGCAGGTCCCGATCCTGAAGCGTGTTTCGATGCGCATTCAAGAACGATCCACTCATCGATGGCCTCCCTTTCGGATCTAGAGTCCCAACCGATCAAGGAACAGCGACCGGAACCCGTCTACATCGACCGCTGTAGCCGCGCCGGAAGGGCCATCACCGGGCGACAGCCGGGTTTCGCCGGATGCCACATGCCCGGTTTCTACAAGAATCTGACCTGTGGTCACCGTCACCAGGTTTGGATAGGCAGCGGCCGCCACTGCCAGCGGATCATGGAGAAACGCCTGCTTCTGCCCACGTGTAGTGAACGCAAAACGGGTTACCTCGCGAACGAGCTGTGCGTTGGCAGAAGTGGCCGCTTCCAGTTCGCCCCACTCTTCAACGGCCAGATATGTCTGGTGAGTTACGTCAAGACCGATCCAGGTCGCCGGGATGCCCGACCGTGCCACCTGGTCCGCCGCGTCCGGATCAACAAAGATATTGAACTCGGCGTGTTCGGTCTCATTGCCCGGCCGGTAGAACGCACCGCCCATGATCGTGACCTTTCGGAACCAACCTGCCAGTTCCGGCTCGAGGGCAAGAGCAACAGCCAGGTTCGTCAACGGTCCGACGAACACACCTTCCAGCTCGCCTTGATGCTCGCGTGCCAGCCGCAGAATCGCTTCCGGAGCTGTCTCCGCCTGGACGCTCCGGGCGGAGTCCGGCGCATCCCAACCGCCCAGCCCGTCGTTGCCATGGAACCGGGTTGCCGTCTGCAATGGCCGCACCAGGGGTCGGCTCATTCCTCGATAGACAGGAACGTCGACGCCAATCCAGCTCAGCACCCGCAACGTATTGCGGGTGGCAACATCCAGCGGAACATTGCCGGCGACGGTCGTTACTGCCACCAGTTCGTGGTCCGGCAGGTTTGTCGCCAGTGCGATTGCGATTGCATCGTCGATGCCGGTATCAACATCCATGAGCATCGGGACGGGCATCGGCGTTTCCTCTTTCGACGTTACTGGCGAGCGGCCTCAGCGGCCAGCCAGGCATGCACCGGTGGAGTCTCGGACATCGGAGCCTCGGAAACAATATCCACGAAGCATGGGCCACCATCCGCCAGCGCTGCCCGCAGCGTTGGTTCCAGGTCGGCAGGATCGGTCACTTGCCATCCCTTCAGGCCGAAACCACGAGCGATCGTTGCGTAGTCCACCGCGTTGAAATCGACCGAGAAGTAGCGCTGATCATGGTAGAGATGCTGCAGCTCCTTGATCCAGCCAAACGAGCTGTTGTTGAAGAGAATCAGGACAATCGGCAGGTTCATTCTGCTGATCGTTTCCAGCTCACCAACCGCCATGCCAAACGAACCATCGCCCATCAGGGCAACCGTTCGCCGGCTGCCTGCTGCGTGATACGCCCCAACGCACGCCGGCAGGGCAAACCCGAGACCGCCATGCGCTCGAGGGATCACGGTGTAGCGACCGGGAATCTCCAGTTCGTACTGGGCGCAGATGTATGGAGTTGGTGTTCCGGGATCGGCGACGAGAATCGTATCGGCGTCCACCAGTCGCTTCAGCGTCGCGATCACCCGTTGCGGTTTGATCGGCTGGCTGTTCGATTCGATGAACGGAATCTGGCTTTCGAAATATGCGACTTTGGCCGCGGCCATGCCTGCCAGCCACTGCTGGCGGTCCTCATCAACCGTCTGTTTGCCGAGCGCATCCGCCAGGTCTTCCAGAACGAGCCGCGCATCGCCGATTAGCCCAACATCAGTCTTGTAGTTGTTGCCAACCTGCCATGGGTCGACGTCGATATGGATAACGCTGGGACCACCATGCTTGGCCGGCAGTGTCCAGTTCAATGTCGTCGTCGAATCGGTCCGGGTTCCCACGAGAATTAGGAGATCGCACCCGGCCACGACTTCATTTGCATACGGTCTTGCTCCATTACCACCGACGACACCGAGACTCAGCGGATGCTTCTCGACGATGCTGCCCTTGCCGTTGATCGAGGTTCCCACCGGAATCGAACCGAGCTCGGCAAGCCGGGTCAGAGCATCCCAAGCCCGCGAGATGACCACACCGCCTCCGGCAACGATCACCGGACGGCTGGCATTCCGGATCAGCCGGGCAGCAGACTCGACCGCTTCAACATCTGCCCGGGACGGAGTTGCCGGCGCTGAACCGTATTCCGGCACACCGTAGACCGACTGCGGGTTAACATCTGCCGCCAGAACATCTGCCGGCATCGAAATCGCCACTGCCCCGGACCGTCCGGATGTTGCCAGCCGCAACGCGCGGCGAACCGTATCTGGTGCGGTGTCACCCGTCGTCAGGCGAGTTGACCATTTGGAGACCGCCTCAAACAGTCTCGGCTGGTCCAGCTCAGTCAGCACACCCCGGTCAGCTTCCTTGATCGGAGTGTCCGATGTCAGGCAGATCATCGGGACCGACGAACCATTTGCCTCGGCAACGCCCGGCACGATGTATGTCGCGCCACCACCGCTTGGCCCCTCGCAAATGCCAACCTTGCCGGAGACCCGGGCGTAGGCATCGGCCATGAACGACGCCGACCGTTCGTCACGCGTCAGGATGTGCTGGATACGCCCTTCGTTGTGGTAGAGCGCATCGTAGAAGTCCATTCCGGTATCTCCCGGCAGACCGAAGATATGCTCCACACCGCTTTCGGCCAGAATCGCGACGATTGCTTCGCTCACGTTCACGGGAGTGGTGTCCTTTCAGTTCTACTGGTTCTGTATCAGCAGAGAATACCCGCAATTTC
>CAZRNC010000110.1:0-8364 GCA_964601285.1 uncultured Thermomicrobiales bacterium
GGGAGGATGCGATGACCGATCAGATACAGAGCGCGATGACGTCGATCTACGGGCCGGAAAGTGAAATGCACTACGACCCGGACCAGTTGCTAACGACCGACCCGGCTGATGGCCGGGTATTGCTGGTGGACTACGACCTGGAACGAGCCGGGAAGACGCTGACCAAAGAAGCGCTGGTTTCACGTCCCTGGAATCTCTGGCGTTACGCCGAGATCATGCCGGTTCGAGAACCGGAGAACCGCTTGACGCTTGGCGAAGGTGGAACTCCACTGCTACAGACCAACAGAATTGGCAAGGAGCTGGGCTTTGCGAATCTGTTGATGAAGGATGAGGGTAGAAATCCGACCGGATCGTTCAAGGCACGGGGCTTGGGAGCAGCAGTCTCGCGGGCGCGAGAGCTTGGCGTCAAGGCGATTGCGTTGCCCTCGGCCGGCAATGCGGCAGCCGCAGCCAGCGCCTATCTCGCAGCAGGCGGGATGAAGGCGGTTGTTTTTATGCCAGACGATACGCCGGCGATCTTCATGGCCGAATGCCGGGCGTTGGGCGCAGAGGTTTTCCTGGTGGATGGTTTGATCAACGATGCCGGGAAGATCGTCCGGGAAAACAGTGTGGCTCGCGGCTGGTTCGATGTCTCGACGTTGAAAGAGCCATATCGCGCAGAGGGCAAGAAGACGATGGGGTTGGAGCTGGCAGAGCAACTGGGCTGGTCGCTGCCGGATGCCATCATCTATCCGACCGGCGGCGGAACCGGAATTGTCGGCATGTGGAAGGCATTCGACGAACTGGAGAAAATGGGCTTCATCGGGCCGGAACGACCGGCGATGATTGTGGTCCAGGCCGAGAACTGTGCACCGATCGTCCGGGCATTTGAGGCTGGTGAACGCCACGCTCCACTGTGGGAGAACGCTTCAACGGTTGCTCCTGGCATGCGAGTTCCAGTTGCGATCGGTGACTATCTGATCCTGGATGCGGTGCGCCAAAGTGAAGGTACTGCGCTTGCTATTTCGGATGAGGAGCTGGTTGCAATGACCCACCGGGTGTCGCAAACCGAGGGGTTGCATGTCTCACCCGAAGTCGGCGCCTGTTTCGCTGCGGCTGGAAGATTGCGCGAGAGCGGATTCCTCAAGGAGAACGATCAGGTCGTGGTATTTGGAACGGGTTCGGGGCTCAAACACACCGATCTGGTTCCGGGCGACTATCCGGTGCTTGATCCGAACGATGCGTCAGTAGGCGAGAAGATCGATGCCGCCTATTCCTGAATTGTCGGGAACGGCTGACAGGATGGGCAGAAGACGGTTCCTCGTTGGCCGACGGTCAGCCGTTCGACCGGCGTGCCGCAGCGTTGGCAAGGTGTGCCGGCTTTGGAACCGTAAATCTCGAGATGGTGCTGATTCTCTCCGGTTTCGCCAATACCGGTCCGGTAGTTCCGCAGGGTAGTTCCCTGGCGGGAGATTGCTCCGGACAGTGTTTCCACAATTGCCAAATGCAGCCGGCTGATTTGATCTTGAGTGATCAGATTGGCCGGCGTTAGCGGGTGGATGCCGGCGATGTGGAGTGATTCATCGACATAAATATTTCCCAATCCGGCAATGAATGCTTGGTCGAGCAGGAGCGGCTTGATCTGGCGCTTGCGCGTGCTGAAGTTCCTGGTAAGCCAATCGTTGTTGAACGCTTCTGAAAGTGGCTCTGTCCCGAGCGCCGAGGAAAAGCGCTCAAGTTCGTTGGCGGTAACGTAGCTGATCCTGCCAAATTTCCTGATGTCGCTAAAGGAAAGGGCAGCGCCGTCATCGAGCAAGAAACCCGCTCGTTCATACGGATCATGTTCGCGGTTTGAGCCAGGCGCAAGGTGCAGCAATTGTCCGGTCATCCGGAGATGAACGGTTATTGCTCCACCAGATGCGAGGTTCAAGAGGATGTATTTCGCCCGGCGGGTAACTGAAGCGATCGGAATGTTGAGCACGCCGATGCCGAATCGGTCAGGATCCGGATATCCCAACGTTCGGGTCCAATTGAACTCGAACGCCACGATAGATCGACCGGTTACGAGTGGTGAGAGTGTTCTGCAGACGGTTTCCACTTCTGGCAGTTCTGGCATGATTCCTTCAACCAAGGATGAATTTCTATGACATAGGGGAACGTTTCGCCATCCTGAGACGTCGCTATTGTAACCGGCATGGATGGCCAATCATGGTAAATTGACCGGTTTGCAGCCGATGTCTATACTCTGTTTGCGGATATCTCGGTATCATTTGTGGTTTGTGGCGATCGGAATGCCCTTCCGGTTGGGTTTATTGAGGTAGAAATTCATTGACAAGTACGCTTTCTCAACAGGTGATGGATGACCTGAAGACAGCCATGCGCGAAGGGGACACGCAACGTCGCGATGTGATCCGCTACCTGCGTTCCGCACTTGGAAACAAGGGGATCGAATTGCAGCGTGAGTTGACCGACGAGGATGTCCTGGCGGTCATTCGTCTGCAAATCAAGCAGAGTTCTGATGCCGCCGAGATCTTCCGAACTGCCGAACGGATAGACCTGGCCGAAAAAGAAGAGGCTCAGGTCGCGATACTGCGAGGCTACCTTCCGGCCCAGATGCCCGAGGATGAGCTACGAGCGCTCGCTTCATCGATCATCGATGAGCTAGGTCTTTCGGGACCTGGTGATATGAAATCGCTTATGCCCAGACTTCTTGCCGAGACTGCCGGGCGTGCAGAAGGTCGCCTGGTGAGCCAGGTTGCTCGCGAAACGTTGGCAGCACGGCAGTAGCCTGCTGATCCGAAACCAGAGCTATGACAGATCAACAGCAGGACCAGACAACCAGGCAGATCGAAACCGTTTCCGGGGATTCCGGAAGGCTTTCTAATGGTGAGCCTGCGCGATGGTACAACCTGCCGGCGATGTTCCGGTTCGGTGTGTTTGCGTTGGCCACGTTGCTGGTCACTGTTGCAGTGGTCATCGTTGATTTTTCGCCTACTCCGACAGTCTTGAGTCCGGGTGACATTGCACGCGATACGTACAAGGCTCCGTTTGCAACGACGTTCGTCAGTGCAATCCGGACTGAAGACCAGCGCAAGGCTGCCCACGATAGCGTCTCGAATATCGTCCATACTCACGATGAGACTGTGCTGACAACACAGCAGACCGAGCTACAGCGGTTGCTGGATAACATTGGCGAGATCCGCAGCGAAACAATAAGCGAAGCAGACAAATCGCTTCGGATATCCGATCTTTCAGAGGATCTCTCTCGCTCTGATGCTACCGAGATCGCACGGCTGGATAACACCAGTTGGGCGCGTGTTGCCGAGGAATCTCTTCGAGTACTGACGGTCGTGCTGTCCGAGGAGATCCGGTCGGATGAAGTAGACGTCGTTCGTAGCCAGATTCCGGACCGGGTATCTCAACTTCGGACTGCCGCCGAGCAGAATGTCGTCGCTTCGCTGGTTGACCTGTTTGTTCGTCCCAATGTGTTCATCGATGACCAGGCGACCGAAGCGCGCCGGCGCGAGGCTGCTGCTGCAGTTGAGCCGGTGGTCGTCTCGGTACAGGATGGTCAGGCGATTGTTCGCGACGGAGATATTGTCTCGCGGACTGATGTCGAGATGATGGAAGCGCTCGGCATGTTCTCCACCTCCGGCGACGGGTTCAACCGCGCTGGCAAAGCCGGAATTATGGCCATCCTTTCAATCATTCTTGTGGTCTATATCTACTATTTCCTCCGGCGGGTAAGTGACGGCCGGCAATTGCTGCTGCTGTTCCTCATTCTGTTGACTCCGGTAGTCACTGCGCGGTTTATCCTGCCGCACGACGACATTCAGTACATGTTCCCGGCTGCGCTCTCCGCCATGCTGATTTCGATTCTGTTGAGTTTCCAGCTGGCGTTAATCGTGTCGATTGTTCTGGCATTTTATCTGGGCGTGGTTGCCGGCATGTCGTTTGAGTTGACGGCCGTCTACTTTGTCGGGGCGTTGGCTGGCGCGTTTATCATCAACCGAGCCGAACGGACGACTACGTTTGTCTGGGCCGGCGGTGCGGTAACGATTTCCATGTTCCTGACAGCGTTCTGTTTCCGGCTTCTTGATGGTGAAATCAGTTCGTCCGAGATTGCGAGCTTGCTGATTCAGACCGGTATCGCCGGCGCGCTGGCTGCGTCGGTGACGTTCCTGTCGTTCAGTGTGCTCGGATCTATTTTTGGAATCACTACCCATCTCCAACTGCTGGATCTGTTGCGGCCAAACCAACCGTTGCTCAACCGGTTGGCGAGGGAAGCGCCAGGGACATATCACCACTCGATCATTGTTTCGAACCTTGCTGAGAGTGCGGCCACGATTGTTGGTGGCGACGCCCTGCTGACTCGCGTGGCGGTGCTCTACCACGACATTGGCAAGCTGGAACACCCAACGTTCTTCATCGAGAACCAGGCGAATATCGGCAACGTCCATGACCATCTTGACCCGAAGGTGAGCGCCCGGGTCATCATTGACCATGTAACTGATGGTTACGCGACGGGTAAGAAAGCACGCCTTCCGCAGCCAGTGTTGGACATCATTCAGCAACATCATGGAACAACCCTCGTCCGGTTCTTCTATTCGAAGGCGCTGAACGCCGGGATGGATGTCACCGAGTCGGAGTTCCGCTATCCGGGGCCGAAACCGCAGACAAAGGAAGCGGCAATTGTCATGCTTGCAGATTCGGTCGAGGCTGCTGTGCGGTCGGTTGCCCAGAGCGGGAAGCTGTTTGAACGTGCTGAATCCGGAGACCGGCGGAGTGAATCGGAAAAACTCCGGGAGTTTGTCCATTCCATCGTCGATCAACGGGTCACCGAGGGCCAACTCGGAGAGTGCGATCTGACGCTCCGTGACATCGATGGTATCAAGAGCTCGTTCATCCAGATTCTCGAAGGTATTTATCATCCCCGGGTAGAGTACCCGGCTGCCAGCCAGGTTCCAGTCGAACCGATTGCCGCTCCGGCGACGGACTGACAGGTGACGTTGACTGTTGAGTTTTCGGGAGATACCGGGCAGGTTCGCCCTGAATTACTTGCTGAACTCATCAACTACGCGTTCCAGAAGTTGGATTCCCGCCCGTCCGGGGATTGGGAGATGAGTGTCTTGCTGGCGGACTCCAACACCATTTCAGAACTGCACACGGAATTCTTTGGTGATCCATCTGATACCGACGTGATGTCGTTCCCTTCGGGCGATCTCGAATCGGGAGATGGGAACTATCTCGGCGACATTGCCATTTCATCGACGATCGCCCATCTCCAGGCCGAGGAGCATCAGCATAGCTTCGAGCGAGAGGTTGCATTTCTCGCACTGCACGGACTGTTGCACCTGCTTGGGTACGACGATCTGAACCCGGAAGGCAAGCAGGAGATGCTTACCATTCAGGAGGGGTTGCTTGCAGCCTGGGAGCGTGAGCAAGGAGCGCGGCTATGAGCCTCTCTGTCAGCCTGATCGCGACTGTTCGCAACGAAATCGGTTCGCTCGCAGAGTGGCTTGTCGGAATTGAACGGCAAACCCGTCAGCCTGACCAGGTGATCATTGTTGATGGCGGTTCGACGGATGGCACGTTGGAAGCGCTCCTGTCCTGGGCGAGGGTGCAGTCAGCAGTCGTTGTGTCTGCGCCGGGGAAATCCATATCCGAAGGACGGAACCTGGCATTTGCCAGAGCAACTGGCGACGTTATTGCAATTACTGATTGCGGAACCGTTGCACGACCAGATTGGCTGGAACATCTGGTTACACCGTTTGAAGACCCAAACGTCGATGTGGTTAGTGGGTTCTTCGAGCCGGTTGGCGAGAGCAACTGGGAACGCTCGCTGGCGGCCGCTACGCTGCCAGATGTTGATGAAGTCGATCCGGCAAGGTTTCTGCCATCGAGCAGGTCGGTGGCAATTCGTTCGACATGGGTGCAATGCGGGTTCATCTATCCGGAGTGGCTGGACTACTGCGAGGACCTGGTTTGGGACATGCAGTTGCGGCGAGCCGGTGCGAGGTTCCAGTTTGCTCCAGATGCGGTGGTGTCGTTTGCCGTTCGTCCAGAAGCTGGAGCGTTCTGGAAGCAGTACTACCGCTATGCGCGAGGCGACGGCAAGGCAGGGCTGTTCGCGAAACGACATGCAGTGCGGTATGCATCGTATCTGATGGCAATGATAGTGGTTTCCCGAGGGAGCCCGCTGGAGCTGGCGGGATTAGTGGTTGCCGGCATGTTCCATCTTCGGACGCCAGTGCGACGTTTGATGCAACGAGATCGTGCTACCGGCAGAAGTCTGCGGGATTCGTTGCGTGTGGTTCCACGTATCCCGTTGCAGATGGCTATTGGTGATGTTGCCAAGATGGCTGGATATCCGGTTGGCTTGAAGTGGCGCAAACAACGTTTTGGATCGCTCCGGCCCTCCAGGGATTGGCGACGGGTGACGGAGGCAGGGTTGCTTTGGAAACTGCAGGATGGCCCGGAAACAGTACAGCGGCCCACTGATGGAGCCGCTGAAATCTGATTGGTACCCTCGGAGGGACTCGAACCCCCAACCCCTTGTTCCGAAGACAAGTGCTCTATCCGTTGAGCTACGAGGGCAGAACAGTGAACAAGTTTACCGGTTTCCCGGGCAGTTGTCATTGCCGGTTGCCATGAACAGAAAAGACCACCGCAGGGTGGTCATCTCAAGGTGGGGTGCCTCACGGGGCTCGAACCCGTAACCCCTGGTTCCACAGACCAGAGCTCTGCCAATTGAGCTAGAGGCACCATTGAAGCGGGATTTCGGACTGTAAGCCGGGTTCTGTTTCTGACGATCATCTATCTCGATCCTGAAACAGGATCGGGCGCAAGCGCCTGCTCTCTACCCCAGACCTCGGCGAGCAACCTGTTAGCGGTCCGGTATGAGATTGCTGCGGGGAGGATTGCCCTTTTCACCACCGCCGAAGCGGTGTTTCGTCTCTGTTGCTCTCGCTGGTTCCTGGGAATCAGCGCCAATCTGGACTGTTGGTATGCATCGACGACATACCACCCCGATTTTCACCGGGCACCCTTGCTCTTCGCAGCCCGGACTTTCCTCTGACCGTAGTCAGCGATCGCCCGTCCGAAATCATCCACTTGTTAAGGTCACAGCCAGCCTCTTTGGAGTGCTGACTGTGGTCGATGGTGCCGAAGGGGAGATTTGAACTCCCACGCCCTTACGGGCACTACGCCCTGAACGTAGCGCGTCTGCCGGTTCCGCCACTTCGGCCCGATATTCACTTGAGCAAGGAGGATTATAGCACTGTACACTTGTCACGACAATACGAGTTGCCGTGGAATGAGATTGACGGAACAGCCTGCATGTCCCCTATTCGATCACTGATACCAGAATTGCGACTCTCGAGACCTTCGTACAATATCCAGCTGCTGGGCCGGCCCGGGTGCCACCTTTGCGATGACGCTCTCTCTGCGTTGCGGCCGGTGTTTGGACGTGACATGATCGAGGAGATCGATATCACAACCGCCCCTGAACTTGAGGAACTCTATGTCTTCCGGATTCCGGTTGTGTTGTTTCAGGATCAGGTGGTCAGCGAAGGAATCATTGACCGGAAAGAGGCACGACTGGCGTTGAAGAGGGTTCGACAGATCGCGTCGACCAAGGCTGGTTCGGCGTGAGTCAGAGCAAGCCGGGGCGGAGCTACAGAATCTTCGTGCTCGGGATGTCAGCGTTCCTGGTCCTCGGAACGGTGGGTTTCGCAATCGGTGCGATCCTGGATGAACGGTCGAGTTCTCCGCCGTCGATTGCTGCACCCGATGAACGTCCAGGTGAAGAGATTGCCCGGTTGGAGACAGCGGTTGCTCACGATCCCTCTGACACCGATAGCATGGTGGTGTTGGCCAACATTCTGGCAAACAGCGGCCGGGTCGATGAATCGATCGTCTGGTTCGAACGGGCAACCAGTGCCGAACCAGAGAATGGCGAGCTTCGTCTGGCATTTGGACTCGCACTCTTCCAGCTCAGCAATTACTTCGATGCCGAGATCCAGTTGAAACGTGCTGAATCGCTACTGGACGACAATGCAACACCCGCGTTCTACCTTGGACAGCTCTACGAGCGCCGGCCGGTCCCTGACCTGGATGCGGCCATCGCTGCCTATGAACGAGCTGTCGAGGCTGGTCCGGACACGCTGGTTGCCCAACAGGCGCAGGCGCGGCTGGACGAGCTCCAGGCAGCCGATGCCACCGCTGCGCCGTAGGTGATGCTGTTATGAGGTTCGCCCACATCAATCACCGATATGCCCCGTTTGTTGGCGGCTCCGAACGGTACATGCAGGAAGTCTCCGAAGCGCTTGCACTGGTCGGACATGACGTGAGTGTGCTCACAGCAACGCGTTTGACCTCGAGTAT
>CAZRNC010000111.1:0-8321 GCA_964601285.1 uncultured Thermomicrobiales bacterium
CATTGCCGGTGATGTAGGCCGCAGATGGTGAAACGAGGAAGGCGACAGCGCCGGCAACCTCTTCCGGGGTGCCAAACCGCTTGAGAGCGACCTGCTCTTTCGCACCTTCCTTGAGGTTCTCCGGCAGAACATCGGTGAGCCGGGTTTCGATAAAGCCGGGTGCCACGGCGTTGACCCTGATCCCGCGCGAGCCGACTTCCTTGGCCAATGTCTTGGTCATGCCGATCATGCCGGCCTTGGCGGCGGCATAGTTTGCCTGACCAGCATTGCCGACCAAGCCAACGACCGACGAGACGTTCACAATCGAACCTGAACGCTGGCGCATCATCGGGCGAATCACTGCTTTAGAACAGAGGAACGCACCCTTAAGGTTCGTCTCCAGCACAGCGTCCCAATCATCCTCGGACATCCGCATGATCAGTGTGTCGCGGGTAATTCCGGCGTTGTTGACCAGCACATCGACCTTGCCAAAAGCGTTTATCGCACCTTCAATCAAGCTGGCAACATCGTCGGCCTTGGTCACATCTGCCTTGATTGCGTGGCTCTTGCCGCCGGCCGCTTCAATCTCGCGGGCGAGTTCCTCGGCCGGACCAACATCGCCTCGATAGTTGATAACGACATCAAACCCATCTTCGGCCAGCCGGATGGCAATTGCGCGTCCGATTCCACGGGTAGCACCGGTGACCACAGCCACCTGGCGGCTCTCTCCGGATTCCGTCATCGTTGCTCTCCCCTACTTGCCGACCGCTACGTCTGCCAGCTCTTTGTCGGCCTGGAATGTCTTCGCCGACCGGTCGATCCTCGACACCAGGCCACTCAGCACATTGCCCGGCCCGATCTCGTGATAGTGTTTCACGCCCAGTTCGGACATCGTTTCGACAACACGGATCCACTGCACCGACGCGGTAATCTGCTGCACCAGTTCATTCCGCAAGTCGTCGGGATGCACAATCGGTTCAGCATCAACATTGCTAATTAGCGGCACACGCGCACGGGTGAATGGAATGCCGGCAATATCACCGGCAAGCGCTTCGGCCACCGGCTGCATTAGCGATGAATGGAAAGCCGCGTTCACCGGAAGGCGGACCACCCGGCGTGCGCCACGCTCTTTCGCAGCAAGCTCGACTACAGCCAGGGCATCGTTGGACCCGGAAATCGTGATCTGCCCCGGCGAATTGAAATTGGCGACTTCAGTCCCGGTCTCGTTGGCGATAACCTGGGCAGCATCCGGATCAAGACCCAGCACCGCCACCATCCCGCCGGCTCCGTGCTGTTCCATCAGCTCACCACGCCGGCGAACGAGCCGCACAGCATCGGCAAGCTCCAGCGCGCCGGCCGCAACCAGCGCAGAGTATTCACCGAGCGAGTGACCGGCCACATAGTCCGGCTCTGGCAGCTTGCCATCGGCTTCCAGCACGCGGAACATCGCGATGCTGGTCGCGACCAACGCCGGCTGCTGGTTGCGGGTAGCTGTCAGGTCATCTTCCGGCCCGTCCCAGCACAATCCGGAGATCGACATACCCAGGGCGCTATCGGCGGTGGCAAATGCGTCACCAGCCTCGGCGCGTGCGGCTGCAAGGTCCTTGCCCATGCCGACCTTCTGCGAACCCTGGCCGGGGAATATCCAGGCTACTCCAGCGATCACCTGCCCACCTCCCGGTTCACTCCCTGCGCGCCCCAGCGAATCGCGGCCGAGGCCCAGGTGAGCCCGCCGCCAAATCCAATGACTACCGCGTTCATGCCGTCTGCCAGCACACCGTCCCGCTCGGCCTCAAACAGGGCGATAGGAATCGATGCACACGAGGTATTGGCATAGCGGTCAACGTTTACCCAGACCCGGTCGCGCGGCAGTTCAAGGCGCTTGGCAGCAGCATCAATAATGCGAAGGTTGGCCTGGTGCGGAATGAGCAGGTCGATGTCATCAAACGTCAGCCCGGCGCGGTCAACGACCGTTGCTGCTGCCTCTCCCATGATCTTCACGGCGAAGCGGAAGACTTCCTTGCCATTCATCTTCATGAATGGACGCTCAATGGAACGTGAACCATTCAGCCCGACGAATGATTCCGGGCTGCCAAGCGTCAAATGATGGCCGGCCGAACCATCCGAACCCAACTCAACGGCGAGCACGCCTTCATCAGCGGTGCTCCGTTCAAGCACCACCGCTCCGGCACCATCACCAAAGAGGATCGAGGTTGTCCGATCAGTGTAATCGAGGAAGCGTGAAACATAGTCCGCCCCGATCACCAGCACACGAGAGTAGGTGCCAGCCTGGATGAACTGGGAACCGGTTGCCAGCGCATACACCCAACCGGAGCAGGCGGTGTTCATATCGAACGCGGCAGCACGGGTAGCGCCAAGTGCGTGTTGAACGGTACTGGAAGTCGAGGGCATGTACTGGTCGGGGGTGTAGGTTGCAACGATGATCAGGTCGAGTGTGGCCGGATCAACCCCGGCGCGTTGGCAGGCGGCTGTGCCGGCAGCAGTTGCCATGCTGACGGTTGTCTCCGTCGCGCTGGCCGTTCGACGTTCGCGGATGCCGGTTCGACTCTGGATCCACTCATCCGAGGTATCCATCATTCTGGCAAGATCGTCGTTGGTGAGGACATGTTCAGGAACGTACATGCCCCAACCGGTGATTGCCGCGCGATACATCTACGGCTTCCCCTCAACCTGTCCAGCCGTGGCAGTCGAGCCTGGCCCGCGGCGAACGCTCTTCTTCAGATACTGCTCAAACAGGCAACCTAAGGGAATTGATTCCCGGGCTGCTGCTACGAGCGCGTGTGGTGTGCTTGCAAGATAGCATTATGGCGCATTCTGATGCCACCTTTTCGGGATAGCAGGAATGCGCCATAGTCTAGCGGTCGGAAGCTGCCGGTCGGGAAACCTCAATATCAAGCACCCGGCGGCCGGCATAGTAGCCACAGGAAAGGCAGACGCGGTGGGTCTGCTTGTAGGCCCGGCAGTTTGGACACTGCACAATGTGCCGCGGCGACAGCTTGTGATGCTGCCGGCGGAATCCCTGCCTGGCCCGGGTAATACGTTGTTTTGGTAGTGCGCCCATTTCCTGTTGCCTCTCCTCTGTCCCCTGGAATCAATCGATCAATCTACGGGTGTTCGTCGTTCAGTAACTCTTCGAGTGCCTGCAATCTCGGATCGCCTGCGTCTGCATCCGGATCAACCGGGATATCCGGCCCCGGACAATCGTCGCCGCATATCTGCCGCATCGGCAGTGCGACCAGCGCTTCCTGGCGAATCGCTTCAGCCAGATCGAGTTCGTGCGCCCCGCTGATCAACCCAATATCCTCGGCCGGGTCTGGCGCTTCCAGCGGTGCCCCGGTCCGGATGTCGATCGACGGCTGGAACTCCTGGTCAAACGTCGTCTGGAACGGTTCCTCGTAAATTTCCAGACAACGAACGCATTCGACCAGTGCCGTGCCCTGCATCTCTATCGATGCCAGCAAACCGGTCACGATACGGGTCAGACGCAGTTGGCCGGTAATGTCCCGCGCCATGATGTCGCCATCAAGCGCAAACCAGCCCAACTCCATGTCATACACGCGAAACTCCCCAACATGCTCCTTGAGCAGTTGGGACACGTTGATGACCGTGTCGTTCTTCAAGTGCGCCATTCCAGCCACCCCTCCTCAACAGCGGAGTTCACAAAGATATCCAGGATGAGGCGGGCCGAACCGGACCGGTCGCACAACCAACGGAGTATATCGCCTGTATCAGGGTTGGGTCAACCAGGCTCAACCGGCGAGGTGGGCCGGCTGCCATCAATCGATCGCCGGGCGCCCTCGACTTCCTGCAAGCAATCACGCATGGTCGTTTCGACCTTGCCAATCACCCGCAGGGCGTACTCTTCCAGCTCTTCAACCGATTGCTGGCTGGTAATTCGGGATTGACGCAGCATATCTTCGCTGCGCTGGCGGGCCTCGGCCATCACGCCCTGACTGCTGGTCAGGTAGTCTGCCCGTTCTTTCGCCTGGGCGATGATCCGGTCAGCGTCCTTCTGGGCCAGAAGGATCACATCCTGACGGTTCTGGATAATGCGCCGGGCCTGACGTATCTCGGCCGGAATCAACGCTCGCAACTGGTCGAGCATCGCCAGGAACTCATCTTCATCCACCGCTACCCGGTTGGTCAGCGGAACCCGCATACCCGTGCGGACCTGTTCTTCCATCTGATCGAGCAGACGGGAGATCTCGACAACATGTCGATCCTGTGGTTCACCACGGGCTTCAGGTCCCATCTGTTGCTCGTCCTATCGTTCCAGAATCGTGTTTCAGAGCGACGCATCGTCGCAACAAACCTTCAATTGCCAGCTCAGCTGGCAGCGTGCCCAAACCGCTCCTGCAGGGCAATCGCAACCTGCGGGGGAACCAGTGCATCGATCGAACCACCGAGGGATGCTACCTCTTTGATAAAGCTGGAGCTGATGAATGAATGGTTCGAATCGGTCATCAAACAGATGATCTCGAGATCAGGAGAAAGATGCCGGTACATGTGCGCGAGTTTGAACTCGTACTCAAAATCGGATACTGCTCGCAGCCCCCGCACAATCGTAAACGCCCCCACGTTTTCGACGTAGTCTACGAGCAGGCCGCTGAACGTGTCAACGACAATGTTCTCGATGTGACACAGCGACTGCTGTGCCATATCCATCCGCTCGGAGAGATCAAACAGCGGCGATTTCGCCGCACTCTCACCACTGTCGTATACCGCCAGAATCAGCTTGTCGAACAGCCTCGCCGCCCGTATTGCCATGTCGATATGGCCGTTGGTAATCGGATCAAAGGTACCCGGATACACAGCCACCCGCACTACGTGCTCCCTCATTCGCCGTCAGCATCCCCGGCTGAATCCACCACCTCGAAGATCGCAAAACAGGAATCGCCATGACAGCGCGCCCGCAACAGGCTCAACCTGCCGACCTCGTCCGGAATCTCCAGACGTGGCCAATGCCCCAGCACGACGATCGTGCCATCTTCCACCGCAGCCGACTGTGACAGCCAGTCCAGTGTGACTAGAATAGCAGGGTCAGCATACGGAGGATCCAGAATCACGAAGTCATACGGCGTCTTGACCGAATTCACCCAGGATTCGATGGACATCTGATGAACTTTGGAAACGTCCTGAAAGCCGGTGACCTGCAAGTTGTCCCGGATCGTCTCGATGGCTGTCCGGTCGCGGTCAACAAAATCGCACCATTCTCCGCCGCGTGAAAGCGCCTCGATGCCAACCCCGCCGGAACCGGCATAGAGATCGAGAATCCGCTCCGGTTGCACGCCAAGCGATGCCAGCGAAGAGAAGACCGCTTCCTTGATCTTGTCCGCCATCGGACGGGTCTTCGACTGGTTCCGTGGCGCCTTTAACCTGCGCCCACGGGCGGAACCGCTTACAACTCGCATCTGTTCAACTCACATCCGTGACCATCGACGACCAGAACGCCTCGACCTTGCCGGCCAACAACACATGATCCGCCCTGTCTAGGGTTGGATCTTCATCAAGGATCGCACGTGCTTCGGTCCGTGCCCGGTCAACATCGCGCATATCGGCCAGATCTGCCAGCCGGAGTTCCGGCAGACCGCTCTGCCTGGTCCCGAGGAAGTCGCCCGGTCCGCGCAGTTCAAGGTCAATCTGTGCCAGGCGAAAACCGTCCTGAGTATCGACCATCGCCTGCAACCGGGTCCGGCTGTCTCCGCCGGAGTCACCGGATACCAGCAAACAGTATGACCGCTCACTGCCGCGGCCAACACGGCCCCGGAACTGGTGGAGCTGGGCGAGACCGAACCGCTCCGCCCCTTCGATCAGCATCACCGTCGCGTTCGGTACGTCGATACCAACCTCAACCACCGAAGTCGACACGAGAATATCAATCTCGCCATCCCGGAAGCGGATCATCACCTCGTCCTTGTCCGACGCCTTCATCCGGCCATGAAGCAGCCCGACCTTCAGATCGGGGAAGACGTCCCGGCTCAGCCGCTCATGCTCGTCGACCGCCGCCTTGGCTTCAATCACCTCGGACTCTTCAACCAGCGGGAAGACGATGAACGCCTGCCTGCCGGCCTCAACCTGCTCCCGGACAAACGCATAGGCTCGTCCCGCCTGGTTCGCCTGCATCCAGTGCGTTTCGATTGGCTGCCGGCCAGGTGGCAGTTCATCGAGCGTCGAAACATCCAGGTCGCCATGGATCGTCAGGGCAAGCGAGCGCGGAATCGGCGTGGCTGTCATCACCAGCAGGTCGGGATTGTTGCCCTTTTCCCGGAGCACCGCCCGCTGGGCAACGCCAAACCGGTGCTGCTCATCAACGACAGCAAACCCCAGATTGGCGAAGTTGACCCCATCCTGAATCAACGCCTGGGTCCCAACCAGCAAGTCAATCTCGCCCGATTCCAGCCCGGCGGCAATCTCCCGGCGTGCAGCCGCACGAGTGCTACCGGTCAGCAGGTCAACCCGTGGGCGTATTTCTTCCGGAAGGTTCTCATAGAGCCGGCTGAAGCTGCGCAAATGCTGTTCCGCAAGCAACTCGGTCGGAGCCATCACAGCTACCTGATAGCCATCACGAATGGCAGCAAGTCCGGCCGACGCGGCAACGGCGGTCTTGCCAGACCCGACATCGCCCTGGAGCAGCCGGGTCATCGGCAGCTCGCTGGTCATGTCATCCAGAATCTCGCCGAGCGCCCGTTGCTGTGCGCCGGTAAGGGCAAATGGCAATGCCTGCATCAGCGCCGACATCGCCTGCTGGTCAACGGCAATCGCGTTGCCTGGCTCAGCTTGCCACTCATGTTTGCGCTGGAGCAGTCCAATCTGCATCAGCAGCAGCTCATCGAACGCCAGCCGGGATCGTGCGCGATCGAGCCGTTCACGTGCCTGATCGGGCATTTCCCCTTCCGGGAAATGGATCCATTCCAACGCCTGGCGGATGCCAATCACACCGGTCCGGTCGAGCGTTTCCTTTGGCAGGTGCTCTTCGACCAGCCGGAGACCGCGGTCCAGAGCAATCCGCACGACCGTCCGCATCGTCTTCTGCGGCAAGCCCTTGGTCAACGGGTAGACTGGCACAATCCGACCGGTATGCAGTGTTTCCTCGGTGAGGATTTCCCACTCGGGAGAGTTCAGACAGAGCATCCCGCGCCGCTGTTCGATCCGACCGGAGAGCGAAACCGGCGTCCCTTCGACGAGTTGCTTCTCAACCCACGGGCTGAAGAAGATGGCGTGGATCTCGCCAGTTTCGTCGGCGACAACGACGTCTACCATCGTCCTACCGCTTCGGCCACGGTTCGCGGTAACCTGCTGGACCACGCCCTGGATGGTGCTCATCCGGCCAAAGAGCAGACTGGCGATCTTCTCGACGTTGCCATAGTCAATATGGCGTCTCGGCAGCAGGTAGATCAGGTCACGAATCGACTTCACACCCAACTGTTCGAGCTGTTTGGCGCGTCCTTCACCGACCGTTGGCAGCAACAGGACCGAATCCGCCAGCGAGCCAATGACCGGTTGCTGGCGGGGAGCAGTGGTTCGTTTGGCTGGTGGTTTGCGCGCCGGTGGTGTTGGTTCCGGCTGCTTGCGTGCCCGGCGATCAAGAAGCTCGTGCAGTAGCTGGAGCGAGGACTCAACCACCTGTTCGCGCTCGGCATTGCTGATATCGGCATACTTCCTGAGCAAGCTGTCCAGTTCGTCGACCCGGCGTTTCGCGTTGGGGCTTAGCGTCTCAGCCATGCCGGCCAACCGTTCCCCGGCGAAAGCGGTAACACCGTTGACTGCGCTGGTATCGCCAAAGCCCTTGCGAGCTTCAAGCTTCAGCACGTTCCTGATCTGTTCGAGCCGCTGCCGGCGATCGTCGGTCCCGCTGGTACTCATGCTGCAAGTGTTCGCGAGGTTCACAGGCGTGTCAACTGGAAACGGACACAGGATTCTGCTATTCTTGACGATTGCGTCCGGCTGACGGTCCAAAGCCCTTGCCGTGACTTGAAATCTGATTGGCAACCAACGAGCAAGAGGAGGGCCACAGTGGCCGGCAAGTGTGACATTTGCGGAAAAACGCTGTCCTTCGGACACAACGTGAGCTTCTCGAAAAAGCGCACCAATCGCGTTTTCCGTCCGAACATCCAGAAAGTCACCGTCGACGTCGACGGTCAGGCAACCAAGCTCAACGCCTGCACCCGCTGCATCCGCACCCTCAGCAAGCCGGGCCGGATGGCCGCCAAGGCGTAACAGCCTTCAAGCGCAACACCGTAGATCAAACGGGCACGATGTGTGCCCGTTTTTTCGTCGCGTTACGCAGCGATCCTTGTAGGGGCGCATCGCATGCGTCCGCG
>CAZRNC010000112.1:0-8278 GCA_964601285.1 uncultured Thermomicrobiales bacterium
ATGTTCAGCCGGCGCTGAATCTGGCGGAACCCGGCCCGTAGCTCCTCACGGGTTGGCACATCGAGCGCCGAGAACGGTTCATCCAGCAAGAGCATCTCCGGATCGCCGGCCAGCGCACGGGCAATCGCCACGCGCTGCTGCTGCCCACCGGAAAGCCGGTTTGGCCGGACATCCGCCAACTGGCCGAGTCCAAACAGCTCCAGCAGTTCGTTCGCCCGTGCAGCAGCCCGGTCCGCCGGCCAGCGTTGCCCCTTGCGCAACGGGAAGGCGATGTTCTCACGGGCGTTGAGATGCGGGAAGAGTGCGTAATGCTGCGGCACATAGCCAACCCGGCGCTGTTGTGGCGGCAGGTTGATCCTGGCAGATGCATCGAAGAGCACCCGGCCGCCAGATTCAATAACGCCGTGATCTGCGCGCTCAATGCCGGCGATCATTTTCATCGTCATGGATTTGCCAGAACCCGACGGCCCAAAGAGCGCCAACACCTCGGAACCCAGGCTCAATGCCACATCCAGCTCGAACGTCGCCAGTCGCCGGCGAAGCTGTAGCTCAAGCACTGCCACCCCCCGGCACCAGCGACGTGAGCCACTTGAAGACGATCAGCACCGTGAAGGAGACAACGATCAGGATGCCGGAGAGCGCCAGCGAGGCGTTGAGATTGCCCGATTCCATCGTCTGGTAGATCGCCAGCGGCATCGTCTGGGTGCGGCCCATGAAGTTACCGGCGAACATGATCGTCGCCCCAAACTCGCCCAGTGCCCGCGCCCAGGCCATCACCGCACCGCTCATCAACGCCGGCAGCGAGAGTGGAACCGTCACCGAAAAGAACGTTTGTAGCCGGGAGACGCCAAGCGTCGCCGAGACATGCTCGATCTCCGGGTCAACCCGTTCAAAGCCGGCCTTGGCGGAACGGATGAAGAACGGAACCGAAACGAAGGTCTGGGCCATCACTACCGCCAGGGTAGTGAACGGAATCTCCAACCCGAACCAGCTGGAAAGGGTGGGGCCAAGGATTCCCCGCCGGCCGAACGCCATCAGCATCGCCACACCGGCCACCGCCGGCGGCAACACCATCGGCAGGTCGACCAGCGAATCGATAATCCGCTTGCCCCGGAAGTCATAGCGCGCCAGCAGATAAGCGACCGGTGTGCCGAAGATGATCGTGATAACCAGCGTCAGGATCGTTGTAACGAGCGAGAGCTTCAACGCCTCGCGAACGACATCCTGCGTCAGGACGCTGCCAAACGCACCGGCCGGGATGGCGCGGATAAAGATCGCCGCAAGCGGGATCAACAGGAAGGCCAGCAGCACGCTGCTGGCCAACCAGAGCATTACCCGGGGATCACTGATCGCAGCCCGCAGACGGCGCATCATTCCGGCAATCCGGATGCCTTACGGCAACTCGGCAAAGCCGAACTCCTCCAGCACAGCCTGTCCTTCATCAGAGAGAATCCACGCAATGAACGCATCCGCCAGTTCGGTATCGCCATCGGCTACTCTGGCAATAGGATACTCGGCAATCACGTTGAACTCATCCGGAATCTCGATGATCATCACGTCGCCAGCGATATCAGCGGTGATATCTGTCGTGTAGACCACGCCGGCATCCGCCTCACCAAGGGCAACCTTCGACGCTACCTGGCGGACGTTGTCTTCCAGCGAGACGATGTTCGCTTCAACCTGACTGCGGAAATCCGCGCCATAGGTGGCATCGGCGCTCATCATGTCGAGAATCTCCAGTGTGTATTCACCAACCGGGACCTCTGGCGCAGCAATCACCAGCTTGATGCCGGAATTCACCAGATCGCCAGGCGCTTCGATGCCTGCCGGGTTATCCGACGGCACAATGATCGCCAGCTTGTTGCGGGTGAAGAGCTGCGGATCGCCGTCGATGACATCCTCAGCCTGGGCAGCGGCCATCTGGGAGTTGTTGGCCGAGGCAAACACATCGGCGCTCGCACCCTGGGCGAGCTGAGTCACCAACGCCTGCGAGCCGGCGAAGTTGTAGGTAATCGTGACGTCTTCATGCTCTGCCTCGAAGTCTGTCTTGATCTCGTTGAAGGCATCGGTCAGTGACGCCGCCGCAAAGACGGTAATCTCACCCGAAAGCCCGTCTCCAGACCCATTGTCGTCATCATCGCCACAAGCCGCCAACAGCCCACCGAGCGCCAGTATCACGCTCATCAATAACAGTAACCGCTTCATCCTGCCTCCACATTTCCTTCTATTCACACCATGACTAGTCAGCAACAGAGTATGCGGTAGATGGCAACGATGTCAAGGTACGCAGTGTGGCGCATGCCGGCAACGCCTACCGGGTTTGGCGTAGACATGCCTCTCCCACCGTCATCCCGAGCGAAGTCGAGGGACCTCGAGCCACGAGGCCCGATTCCCGAAGGAAAGACTTGACTCACGAGGTCCCTCGACTTCGCTCGGGATGACGGTTCAGGCGAGCCGGTTCCTGGTTGAACGTTGCAGGTATCCAACGGCGGACGCATTGCCATGCGCCCCTACCCCTACGGGGTGAATGCAACGTTCAATGCCCGGGTCTGGTGAATCCAATCAGGAAATGCGGGGGATGACCTCGATGCCGGCGGGGTCGCCGGGTGGGATGACGATGAATGCCGGCAGGCCAAGCTGGCGCCATAGCTCGAAGGGATCCTGACCGGTCAGCTGCGAGACAAAGAGACTGATCACCGTTCCATGGCAGACAACAGCAACCGTCCGGCCGGCGTGCCGCTCCAGCACAGCCTCAACTGCGCCAGTGAACCGCTCCCGTGCCTGGTTGGCGGTTTCCTCGCCGAACACCAGATCGTCCGGATGGCTGAAGAACTCCTGCAACCGGGCGTGGAACGCCTCAACGCTATCCGAAAACGGAACCGATTCGCGCAGGGTCTCATGCAAATCCGGGGCGGATTCGAACGGCAACCCCAACACCGAGGACACCCGCAAGCCGGTCTCGTTCGCCTTCGGTTCGGTGCTGGTCACGACCACCTCGGGGCCATAGCCCTGCAGCCTCTCCGCGAGTGAACGGCAGGCAAGCTTGCCCTCCTCCGAGAGCAACCAGCTACTGGCCGGCTTGCCTTCGACAAGTTCCGGCATGGCGTGCTTGACCAGAATCAGGGTTGGTGCGGATTCGCTCATGTCATCCCCGCAATTCCCCGCGTGGCCGGCCGGTAGGCAAGCGAAACAGAAGTCCCGGTGTGAATCCGCTGGATCGTTTCGCCAATCAGATTGCCGACCGAGAGGACCGTGAGCTTGCCAATGCGCTTCTCCGGCGGCACCGGAATCGAGTTGGTCACAATCACCTCACGCAACGGCGATGCTTCCAGCCGCTGGATGGCCGGTCCGCTCAGGACAGCGTGGGTCGCGCAAGCGTAGACAGCGATTGCACCATTATCGAGACAAACCTGTGCTGCCTGGGTAATCGACCCGGCAGTGTCAATCTCGTCGTCAAAGAGGATCGCCGAGCAGCCCTCAACCGAACCGATCAGGTTCAACACCTCGCTGTGATCGAAGTTGCTCACCCGCCGCTTCTCGATGATCGCCAGCGGCGCGTCGATCTCCTCGGCAAGGTTGCGGGCACGCTTGGTGTTGCCGAGATCCGGTGAGACAATGACCGGGTTCGGAAATCGCCGGTCCAGAATGTGCCGCGAGAGCAGATGCATCGCCGTCAACTCATCTACCGGAACGTTGAAGAACCCCTGAATCTGGCCGGCATGGAGATCCAGCGTCAACACCCGGTTGGCCCCGGCCACGGTAATCATGTCCGCCAGCAACCTGGCCGTGATCGGCACACGCGGCTGATCCTTCTTGTCGGTCCGGCCATAGCCGTAATACGGCAGCACCGCCGTAATCCGCCCGGCGGACGACCGCTTCAGGGTGTCGATCAGGATCAACAGTTCCATGATCGAATCAGACACCGGCGCGGAAATCGACTGCACCACAAAGACATCGTTCTCGCGGACACTTTCGCCGATCTTGACAAAGATGTTCTCGTTGGAGAACTTGAAAATCTCAACCCTCCCCGGCGGAATATCAATATAGGCGCAGATCTCGCGGGAGAGTTCCGGGTTGGCGTTGCCGCTAAAGATCGTGATCTGATCGTAGACTCCGGCCATCGGCTGTCATGATCCCTTCACCCTGTTGCAATCGCTCAAGCGCATTGCGTGCGGCTTCCTTCTGGGCAATACGTTTATTAGCCCCACGGCCCGTCCCCAGGACCTGATCGCCAAGCACGACCTCTTCGACAAAATACCGGTCGTGCGCCGGGCCGAGCACTTCAGCAGTCCTGTAGGCCGGCGTTACCCCGCCCTGGCCCTGCACCAGCTCCTGCAGCCGGCCCTTGTAGTTGGTCTGCTGGCCGGTGTCGATAATCCGGCGGCCATCGGCCTCGATCAGCCGGCGCAGAAACGCCGCAGCCGCGTCGATACCCTGGTCGAGATAGATCGCTCCAACCACCGCCTCGAAGACCCCCGCCAGAATCCGGTCGCGTATCTCGCCATCTGGCCCGATCTCTCCGCGGGCAAGCAAGAGTAAACCATCCAGTCCAAATCCGCGTGCCCAGGCGGCCAGCGTCTCTGTCTGCACCAGCGACGCCCGGTAGACCGTCAGCACACCCTCTTCCAGATCCGGGAACTGCTGGAATACATAGTCCGCAGCGACGAACCCAACCAGCGAATCCCCCAGAAACTCCAGCCGTTCGTTGGATTCCTGACTATCGTCGATTTCGGCGTCTTCGCCCTCGTTCAGGTAGGAACGGTGGACGAGCGCCAGGTGCAACAAACTGCTGTCACGAAAGGTGACCCCAAGGGCATTCATCGCCTGCTCGAGGCGTGCAGTCGTTTCCTCTGTATCGGTCATTGGCTTCTGATCCATTGCTTTGGCGAATGGCAAACGGGCTATCCGTTGCGATCCAGCACGGCAGGCAGGTTGACCTTCGCTTCCCGGGCAACCCGGTCCAGCGCGTCCCAATCTATAGAAATGGTGTAGATGTAGTGATGTGGTGCGGTCTCCCGGCTGGTGGAAGTAGCAAGCTGGGAACGGACGAGAAAGTGGATCAACGCATCGGCCTGCTGGTCCTCTTCCGGCTTGCGGTCATCCAGCGAGATGGCGTTTCCCCCGGCCCGGCGGGCATCATCTGCCCGTTTCAACCCTGCCCGGAACGGTTCGGCCAACACCTCGGCGCGATCCTCTTCCTGTTTCAGCACCCGTCGCTTGTCGGCAATCAGCGCTTCGCCGGATTCCCCAGCCGAAGCATCCAGCTCAACCTCGATCGCCTCTTGCCGGCCAATATACTGACGGCCTATGTGCTGCAACAGCTTGTGAACTTCGTTTGCCAAGTGCCGGCCCCCTCCCGGTTCCTCGTAGCAGAACCGTTCTCCACCTGTGGATTATAGGGTACCGGAATGACACCAATGAAACAGCGCCGGTCGGGTACACTCAGGGGTGCCCCGGCGGGCGCGGATAGTATTGCGTGGCGCGAACGTAACCTGCCGGCAGGCTCCAGCGGAGGGAAGAAGGAACCGGTGACCGAAACAACCAACCGAGTACGGGTACGTTTTGCCCCCAGCCCGACCGGCGATCTGCATGTTGGCGGAGCGCGGACGGCGCTCTTTACCTGGCTGTATGCCCGTCAACAGGGCGGCGATTTCATCCTGCGGATCGAGGATACCGACCGCAAACGGCTCCAGGAATCCAGCATCGACAGCATCACCGAATCGCTACACTGGCTGGGTCTGGACTGGGATGAAGGCCCCGAAATCGGCGGCCCGGTCGGCCCCTACTTCCAGAGCGAGCGGCTGGACATCTATCGCGAACACGCCGACAAGCTGATCGCCGGCGGCCATGCCTACGAGTGTTTCTGCTCGGCGGAACGGCTGGATGCTGTCCGCAAGGAGATGCAGGCCAAAAAATTGCCCCCCGGCTATGACCGCCACTGTCGCAACCTGACCGAAGAGCAGCGCCAGGAGTACCGCGACCAGGGCGTCGTCCCGGTGGTCCGGTTGAAGGTGCCGCTTGATGGCACAACGACCGTCACCGACCTGCTGCGTGGCGAAACGATTTATGAAAACCGGACGCTCGAAGACGCTGTTCTCCTGAAGTCCGACGGCTACGCCACCTACCACCTTGCGGCGATGGTCGATGACCACCTGATGGGCATCACCCACGTCACCCGCGGGCCGGAGTGGATCCCGTCGTTCCCGTTGCATGTGCTGATCTATCAGGCATTCGGCTGGGAACTGCCAATCTTCATCCATATGCCGCTCATCCTGAACCCGGACGGCAAAGGCAAGCTCTCCAAACGGCAGGGCGCAGCCAGCGTGCTGCTCTACAAGAACGGCGGATACCTGCCGGAAGCGATGGTCAACTACCTGGCGCTGGTCGGATGGGCCTACAACGACCGCGACGAGATCTTCTCCAAGGATGAGCTGGTTGAGAAATTCGTCATCGAGCGGATCAACCCCAGCGCAGCCCGCTACAACTTCGAGAAACTGCTCTGGTTCAACCAGTACTATGTCAATCACATCATTGAACTGGACGATCTCACCCGGCGCTGCCTGCCGATCCTCCAGGAAGCCGGCACGACCGGCGATGCTCCGGAAGATTCGGCGGAATACGCCCTGGCCCGCGATGCAATCAGCCTGATCAAGGACAAGATGAAGCTGCTGACCGAAGCGCCGGAGCTAACCAGCTTCTTCTTCGGCGAGCCGGACGACTACGAAGCCGCCCTGCTGGTCCCCCGCAAGACCGAGCCGGAAGCAGTCCTGGCCGCGCTCGAACGCTCGCGAGCAGCCGTCGCCTCGATCGGCGTCGAAGATGAAGCCGCCCTCGAAGCCCGGCTCCGGGCCGATGCTGAAGAGCTGGGTCTGAAAGCCGGCCAGATGTTCATGCCCATCCGCGTCGCCCTCACCGGCCGCACCGTCTCCCCCGGCCTCTTCGACACCATGCGCGTCGTCGGCCTGGAGCGGACCCTGAGCCGGCTGGATGCGGCGATCGGGAAGTTGGGGTAGGGTAGAGGCACGGATCGCCACCTAACACAATAACGGCCCGGAACATTATGCCGGGCCGTTATTGTGCTTTGCGCGATGTGTGGGGCCGGTTCCGGCGATTAGGCAACCCCCGCGATCTGCCGGACATGTACCGGCTGGTCTTCGACGGGTATTGGCTCGCCCAGCTGCTCCATTGTAAGCAGGTGGCCGGCGATCAACTCATCCGCCCGTTCGAAGGCCTGTTCAACATCGAAGGCCTGGGTCATCAGGTCCAGGGTAGGAATGGTCGCGTAGTAGCGGGCGTCCTCCTGATCGTAGTAAACGATCACGGTGTAGCGGTTTCGGATCTGTGACTCCATTAGAGCAACCACCTGAATTCTTCCCAACTCAGATTGAGCTTCGTTGTTCAGAGTCAAGTCGCCTCAGAGCCTCTGCCGTCGTGATGATGTCAATTCCCTGAAACGTACCGATCCTCAACAGATGCTTGTCGCCCGAGACAATCCAATGAGCACCGATTGTGACTGCACATTCCAGCACGCGGTTATCGGTGGGGTCATCTGGTATGACATCCAAACGGAACTCAATTTCCACAACCTCGGCAATAGCCAGGAGATCTTCAAGCGAGGTTCGAACGAGAGTCTCATCAAACCTGAGTTTGGCATAGCGAAGAACGCGTTCGAGTTCGGCCAACAGGTCAGATGATGTACCAACCCTGACTTCGCCAGCAAGGCAACGGGTGATCAGCTCGCGTTCCTGCCCTTTCCAACCAACTGAAGAGACGAACGTGTTGGCGTCGAAGACGACTACCCTTCTCGAGCCCAACGAATCGCATCCTCTACATCCGAGCGCGTTATCCCGTGTTCCTCAAAGTGGCTGGAGATACGCTCTGCCAACGCTTCAAAACGTTCTACTGCTGCGTCACCGGTAAGAACCTGCCCCTTTCGGATCGCATACCCGCCGTCGACAGGTTCGAACACGACGAAGTCACCTTCGCCAAGGTCGCACTCTTCGCGAACCGCCTTGGGGATCGTTATCTGACCTTTGGATGTCATTTTGCCGATGTAACTGGTCATGACCGGAACTCCTTACTTCCTTACAGGTATACGTAAGTATACTGCCAGAAGCCGGGTAAATCTATCCCCCAAACCGCTCCGGGCTGAAGTTGGCCAGCAGGGGATCGCGCTCGCCGGTGGTGATCTCGGTGGCGATGAGCTTGCCAAGGAGTGGCCCCATCGTGATCGCGGAGTGGGTGACGATCTCGGCGTATCCAGGGAGTGAGGGGACCA
>CAZRNC010000113.1:0-8258 GCA_964601285.1 uncultured Thermomicrobiales bacterium
GTCAACTTGCGACTCTCGAGGTCCCTCGACTACGCTCGGGATGACGGTGGGGGAGGGATCGGTGTTCGTTGTTCAAACCGCCATGGTTCCAGCGAGATGGCGCTGAGGCGCCAGGGCGACGCATGGCGATCGCCCGTACGAAGGCATCACACCACTTGGAACAGCACCGGGCAGTAAAGACTTACGCCTTTACCTCGCTAATATGCTCCGCACACGTCAGCGAATGGCTAAAGTCCAGGCCGTCCTCAACCGACCAGACACAGGAGAGGACTGCCTGGGCGATGCCCCAGCCACGCACCTGGAATCGCTCGAAGCCAAGTCCTTCGGCCAATTGATCGACCCGGCGTGCGATGACTCGCGCCGGGTCGTCCATTTCAAGCAGCCCGGGAATTGGGTTGTAGAGGAACGCTCCGAGATCATATCCGGGATCACCAACGACGCCCTTGGGATCAATCGCCAGCCAACCGCCGCGGTCAGACGAGAGGATGTTGTCGTGGTGCAGGTCACCATGCAGCAATCTCGGCCCGACCCCGTGAGCCGGAAGGTCGCGGAAGGCTTCTTCGGCTTGCTGGAAAACCGATTCCGGCAGGGGACCTGTTCCGCCCTCGAACCGGAGTCGGTAGTCCTGAAGCTGGGCTGCTCGATCAGCGACGGTGATGAAGGAGTGTTCAGCTAGTGGTTTACGCCAGACACGTTGAAAGAGGTCGATTGCGATCCCGGTCGCCTTCGAATCGTTCTCCCTTGCCAGCCGGGCAAGTGGGGTTCCGGGATGTACCCGTTCCAGCAGTAGCGCTCGCAACCCGGAATCGTAGGCAATCAACCGGCAGGTAGCATCACCGGCAAATGTCGTTAGCGCGACAGCCTCATTGCCGGCCAATACATCCGGACAGAGGAGCTTCAGTACGACCGGGGTCTCGTCAGCCTGCGTCGCACCCACAACGTAGTTGTAGGAAAGATTCAGCGCCGGGCCGATCTCAAGCGACCAACGGTCCGCAGCCGCATGAACAAGCTTCGGAAGATCGGACAACCACTGTTGTCCTGCATCACCGAACGCACCGGTGATGCGGTGTCTAAACGCCTCGGGCACTTTCATCGACTCTCTCCCTCTTCAGCTTGAGTCTGCCAGATGCGGAAATGCCGCCGGGTTTCCCCAGCGGCATCAGTGTCTGGATTTCTGCGAGTCGTATCAGGGTTCACGCCGAAACACGCTTTGGAACCAGCCAACGAGCATATCCAACGCCTCGTCAGCCTCGGTGCCCTGAATTTCGACATCGTCCTCTACCGACACAGGATAGAAATTGAGCGGAATCGACGAATCGAAGGAGAGCCACGCATAGCGTCGATCAACCGCTTCAATCTATTCCTGTTCCCGGCAATCTGCCACAACTCGCTGACCTCGACACCGGGAGAGTATCGCGTCTTCGGCCATGGCGTTATTCCATTAGTACAGGCAACAACGATTCAGATCGCTGTCCTCGCGGAACTATCCCCGCTCGATCGGAGCCTGAATGACATTGCCCCACTCAGTCCAGGAGCCGTCATAGTTCCGGACGTTTGGGTAGCCGAGCAGTTCCGACAACACGAACCAGGTGTGCGAGGAACGCTCGCCGATCCGGCAGTAGACGACGATATCGCCATCCGGCTTGATGCCCTTGCCCTCATATAGCTCACGCAACTCTTCGGCCGATTTGAAGGTGTTGTCCTCGGCGACCGCCTGTGCCCAGGGGATGCTGGCCGCGCCCGGAATGTGACCGCCGCGCTGGGCGCCTTCCTGCGGGTAGTTCGGCATGTGCAGGGTCTCGCCGCTGAACTCACCCGGCGAACGGACGTCCACCAGCGGCTTGCCCTCGGAGACCTTCTTGCCGCCCTCGTAGCCGATGTGCTCCAGCACATCATCTCGATACGCCCGCAATTCGTGCCTGGTGGTGGCACCGGTGTAGTTGCTGCGTTCCTTCTTCGGGACCTCGCGAGTATATTCCCGTCCTTCAGCTTCCCACTTCTGCCGGCCACCGTTCATGACCTTCACCTTGTCGTGGCCACGATACTTGAAGAACCAGTAGGCATAGGCTGCCCACCAGTTGTTGTTGTCGCCGTAGAAGATCACCGTCGTGTCAGACGTAATCCCGTTGGCACTCAACAGCTCGTTGAAGCCCTCTTCGTCAATGAAATCGCGCCAGACCGGATGCTGAAGATGCTCGTGCCAGTCAAGCTTGATCGCGCCAGGGATGTGGCCGATCTCGTAGAGCAGTACATCCTCGCTTGCCTCGGCAAGCTGAATGTCGGGGTTGTTCAGATTCTCGGCGACCCACTCCGTCGAAACCAGCACGTCCGGATTTACATATCCTTTATCGTCTGCCATGCAGGTAGTTTCCTCTCAAATAGCGAAATTCTTGTCGTTGCTGCGGTCAAACACATCTAACCGGTCCCGGATGACCGCATCCGGGCAACTTCACCTGCTAATCCCAACATACTATGCCAGCGAATTGTTCCAACGATCGTTCGTTGCCGGTCGATCCCGCCAAGGGTTAGCTGGAAGGATGCCTGTTTGCAACGTCGGAACGTTGGACGAAGGTGAAGATGGATCGGTCAGGTGATGGTACAGGCACAGATGCGCGGCCAACGACCAGCAGAGGGCGCACAGACGAGCGGGACATCGACCCGTGAACACTGTGAGGTGGTTTGTTGGGCCGGGATACCGTTCATGTTCTCCGCCTGCGCTACTGGTGACCTACGCCATCAATGAACATAGCACCGTCACACCCCGGCGTCAATCATACCCCGGCCCGGTGTCTTAGCTATCGCCGTTCAGTTGTTCACGCACGACGTCCGCCAGAATGCTGATTCCGCGGTCGATCGTCTCGTGGTCGTTGAACGAGTAGGAGAGCCGGACTTTGTCCCGGCCCTGGCCATGGACGTAGAACGAGGTGCCAAGGCCAATACCGACGCCTCGCTGGGCGGCGATCGGGGCGATCTCGTCGCAATGGACACCCTCCGGCAGGGTCAACCAGATGAAGAAACCACCGGTCGGTACCGTCCAACTGGAGCCTTCCGGCATGTGCTGTTCGAGTGACTGCAACATGGCATCCCGCCGGCCCTTGTACATCGGGATCAACGCCGAGATATGTTCGCGCAAGGTTCCAGACCCGGTGAACTCGGCGGCGATGTGACTTGCGAACGGATTCGTGCCGGCGTCGGCCTTGAGTCCGGACATTCCGGCGATCACTTCTCGTGAGGCAACCGCCCAGCCCAACCGGACACCTGCTGCCAGAATCTTCGAGAACGTGCCGAGATAGATCACCCGGCCTGTGCCATCCAGTTCGTAGAACGTCGGCAGCTTCTCTCCGTCAAATCGCAGGTCGTAGTAGGCATCGTCCTCGACGATCGGCAGACCGTGCTCCTGGGCCAACGCAACAATCGCCTTGCGCCGTTCGAGCGTGTAGGTAATGCCGGTCGGATTCTGGAAGTTCGGGACCATGTAGAGAAACTTCGCCCGCTTGCCTTCGGACCGCAGCTTCTCCAGCTCTGCCTTCAGGTCCTCGATAACGATGCCTTCGCCGTCCAGCGGAATCTCGCGGACGTCCGCCCCGGCAGCCCGTGCCCGCCAGAGCGTGCCCATGAAGAAGGGAGATTCGGCAAGGACGACGTCGCCAGGATTGACGAAGAGTTCAAAGAGAATCTGGATCGCCTGGGACGAGCCGTTGGTGACGAGGATGTTCTCCGATGTCGCCTCAATACCCTGGTCACGTTTGAGTTTCTGTACCAGTTGTTCGACCAGCTCCGGAACTCCGGTGCCGAAGGCATACTGCAACGCCCACTGGCCGTCTCGCTCCAGAACAACTCGTGTCATCTCAATAATGTCAGGAATCGGCAGACTATCGGCATCCGGGAATCCGCCGCCGAACGAGATCAGGTCAGCGATCGCCTTCGGGTTACTGCCAACACCACCCGGCCCGGCCAGCTTCGACCTGTCTGAAAAGAGTTCTCCAATTGACACGGTTGTCGACACCATCTACCTCACCTCAATCAGCCTGCCGGCGCAGGTCTCCATGTTCGTCAATGCTGCCAGACTCTAGCACGAAAGCGATGCGAAGTGCTGGGTAGAAGAGCAGCCGGCGGACCAGTGGTCCGCCGGCTGTCAGGGGAGGGGAAGGTAGTGGAATATCCTTGTCAGTCAGCGATGGCTTCCTGGTAGACGTCGACCCGTTCGGGCTCCTCAACCTGAGCTGCAGCCACCACCGGGGACGGCTTCCGGAGCAGGAAGTAGGAGATGATCGACATCGTGAAGATAGCCGAGGCCGAGACGATGATCGCGCGGTCCATGCCAACCATGAAGGCATCACTGCTGGCGGACTGGAGCGCACTGGCGACAGCATCGGGGAGTCCCGGGAACCGGTCGACCTGTCCGCCATAGGCCATACCGGAGCCGATGGTGTCAATGACAGGATGCAGTGGCGCCGAGGCCTCGTCGGCTCGAAGCTGCTGCACCTGGGCCGTCCCGTCGAAGTGCGACTGATAGGAGCGGTTCATCAGCGTGCCCAGGAAGGCAATGCCGAACGCAAACCCAACCTCGCGAATCGCACCGTTCACCGCCGAGGCGACACCACTCCGGGAAGACTCGACACTGTTCAGCACGGTGGTCGTCATTGGAGCGAAGATGAGCGCGTTTCCGAAGCCCATCACCAGGTAGGACGGCAGAAGATCGATGTAGGAACCATCGACGTTTGCCCGCATAAAGAGCAGCACACCGATGCCGCTGATGATCATGCCGGTCGAGATCAGCCGAGCCGGCCCGAGCCGGTTGACGAGCGATCCCGAGATCGGCGACGCAATCATCATCACGGTCACCATCGGCAGCAACGCCATGCCGGCCCGCACTGGCGAGAAGCCATGCACGTTCTGCAGGAAGAGCGTCCCGAAGAAGGCAATACCCGAGATCAGGAACGCAACCGCGAACGAGTCGAGATTCGCGCCGGTGAAGGCACGTGAGCGGAAGAAACTCAATGGAACCATCGGCTTCTCAGCCCGTGACTCAACGAAGATGAACGCGGCCATGAACACCGCAGATACAGCGAACGACGCGAGGATCAGCGGGTCGCCCCATCCACGCTCGCCGGCCTCGATCAAACCAAACACCAGCGCACCGATGGCTCCGGTGACAGTTACTGTACCCGGGATATCGGTTGCAACCTGCCCGGACGTATCCTTCGATTCCGTCACGACAGCAGAAGTCACCAGCAGCGCACCAATGCCGATCGGGACGTTCACCAGGAAGATCCAGTGCCAGCTCGCATACTGCACGAGCAGACCACCGATGACCGGACCGAATGCCAGTCCAGACACTGACACTGCTGACCAAATCCCGATTGCCCGTCCGCGTTCCTCAGGAGGAAACGCATTCGAGATGATCGAGAGCGAGAGCGGCATGATCATCGCGGCTCCAAGGCCCTGCAATGCCCGGAAGACAATCAGCATTTCGGCGTTCCGCGAGAACGCCGCCAGCACCGATGTCGCGGTGAAGAGAGCGATGCCGTACATGAACCAGCGCTTGCGCCCGAGCCGGTCGCCAACGCCGCCAACCGTGATCTGCAGCGCAGCAAACACCAGGATGTACGCCGAGACAATCCACTGGAGTTGGGTTGTCGAGGCGTTGAGATCCCGGGAGAGGGTTGGCAACGCCACGTTGACAACCAGGTTGTCGAGGAGCGCCATGAACAGCGCAAAGCAGGCGGCCGCAAGAGTGAACCACTTGGCGTTCTCGGCAGTCACCCGCGCAGCCAAAAACGAACGCATAGATTGACCTCCTTTGGTCACGTCACGGACTACCACCCAACGTCGGGCTACGGCATCCATGTCCAGCCGATCATCTCCAGGCACCGTTGCCTGTGAGACACGCACCGTTGAAACGGAACGGAGCGAATTAGAACCGGAATTCCGGTTCTTGTCAAGGGGTGATTTTCAGGATACACTCAGAAACAAGGTTATGTCTCGGCTGCAGGGGTGTCGCCGGGATGCAACTACCGGACGGAGGAGAATACCAAATGGTCAGAGCGCCTGCACGAGCCGATGCCCTGGCAAACCGCCAGCGTCTGATTCGGGCCGCACACGAGGTCTTTCGCGAAGGTGGACTTGATGCCGAAATGAAGGTCATCGCCGAGCGCGCCGGCGTTGGTGTCGGCACGATCTACCGCAATTTTCCGACCAAAGACGATCTCATCATTGCCATTACCGCCGAGATGATCGACAACCTCTATGGCGTCTGTGCGCTTGCCGGAGAGTCGGATTGTGCCGTCGACAGCCTGCACGTTTTTATCGAAGGCTGCCTGCGGACACTCGACGAATACGGCGACATTGTCGTAGCAACGAAGCATCGCGGACTACCCAACGAATGTATGCAGATGTTCGGCGAGCTAAATCCGCGAGCACGAATTACTGAATTGATACAGCGTGGAATCGCATCAGGCGACTTTCGGGGTGATCTCGACATCGAAATCGTCTCAGCTATCGTCGAGAATTCCCTCAGCCCACATACCTACAGCGCACTGCGAGAGCACCGTAGTCACGACGAAATCGTGAAGAGCGTCACCGCTTATCACCTGGATGTCCTGCGGGCCAACTAAGTTACTCGCGCGGATAGAGAATCATCTGCGTGCAGCGGAAGAGGGCAATTGTTTTGCCCTGATCGTTGACAACATCCGCATCCCAGACCTGGGTTGTCCGACCGGCGTGCCGTAGTGTTGCGGTGCAACTAATGATGCCAGAACGAGCAGTCCCGAGAAAGTTTGATTTCAATTCGGCAGTCGTAAACCCGGTCGCACCGTCGGGCAAATTCGCCCAGCAACCGTAGCCGGCCATGGTGTCTGCCAGCGTCACTACGGTGCCGGCATGGAGATAGCCGTTCGGTGCCAGTAGTTCCGGACGGATCTCGAGCCGTCCGAGAGCATGTCCGTCGCCCATTTCCATGATCTCGATGCCCAACAACCCGACAAATGTGCCCGGGCTGCGCCGGTTGGCCGTCTCAACGGCTGTTGCTTCTGACTTCTCAATTGTCACTTGGCACCTGCGACGTTGATGGGGACACGTAATCCTCTATCCAAAGTCCATGCTCAAACCGCCCAAACAACGAGTTTCGCAACTTACCATCAGCATAGATCAATTGGATCCGGCTCTCATTCGCAAGTGCAACATAGAGTGCGTCATAGTAGGCACAATTGAGATCAAGCGCGGTATATAGACCAGTGATGTTTCTGGCAGACCCGCCGACCGACCGGATGTGCAATGACAGGAAGTCATACATTGACTCTATCGCGTCAGCCTCCGTTATTCGCTGTTTGAGAACACCGTTCCTCAGTCCATTTAGCACCTCATGAATGAGGTGGTCGGGAGAAACAAGTTCGATCGCACCAGCCTGATAATCGGCAAGAACACTTCGAGCTTCAACAATGTGTGCTTCATCCTCAAACATCCACTTAAGAGCCACCGACGCATCAAGCACGTAGGTGGGTGTAACGCTCAAATGTCACTCTCATCAAAGTGACGACCCAACAAATCTTCAACATGGATCCCGATGTTGCCAATTCTTTCTCGGCGCTTCAAGATCCGCTCGACCACGATGCGGCGATGTTCCAACTCTTCCGCAGTAACCCGGCGAGGTGCCAATGGATCGTCGTCCGGGTCGACCAGGAATTCAGGGGGTATTTCAATGTGCTTCGCCGTCGACTCGTGCATGCTCATCTCCATCCAGAACAATACGGACGCCCAAGTATACGTCTATACCCTGAACTCTTCGCTCCGCAGGAACTCCAGCGTCCGGGCGACGGCACGGTTCATGGTTTCGGCGCCTTTGGCTTCAGTTCCCAGAGTCGCGTCGCCTAGGATGCCGGTGTCGGTAGTGGCGGTATAGGACCGGGGCCGCAGGAAGTCAGGGTAACGATCCACTGTCCTGCGCGGTGTCTTCACGGCGCGGTCCATTTTGACGTGCTCGCCGGCCAGATGCAGCATCACGCTGGTGCCGAACTCGGACGCATGACCATGCGGCAGGTCAGGCGTCTCGACCAGATCCTCAACCAACGGCTGGATGAATCGCCACCAGTCGATCTGGGCGACCTTCACGCCGTGTTCCTCTTCAAGCTGCAACGCCAACCGAGAGAGGTAAGGCACGTTGGCAGCATGACCGTTGATGAAGAGCACCCTCCGTGCGCCCCAGTGGATGAAGCTCTCAGCGACATCCCGGGCATAGGCCATCAAGGTTTCCGGACGGA
>CAZRNC010000114.1:0-8229 GCA_964601285.1 uncultured Thermomicrobiales bacterium
CGATCGACGGTGAAGTCGTCATCCGGCCGATGATGTACCTGGCGCTCTCCTACGATCACCGGCTGGTCGATGGCCGCGAGGCTGTCCAGTTCCTGGTCCGCGTCAAGGAACTCATCGAGGATCCCGAGAGCCTGCTGCTCGAGGGGTAGAGTGCAACATATCGCATGGGGCGCAATTCATTGCGCCCCATGCGCATCACGTTAAGACAGGGAGGGGCGGCTACATTTGCCATCTCGACCCTCCTCCTCGTCATCTCGACCCTCCTCCTCCTCGTCATTTCGACCGAAGTGGAGAAATCTCGTCACCGATCGTGCGAACGTGATCGGAACATTGGCGAACGGGACCATATCTCGAAAACGTCCGCCGAACGGGTTCGCCGCTGGATTAAGCTGGTCGGACGAGATTTCTCCACTTCGGTCGAAATGACAAATTGAACCGGGCGCAATTCATTGCGCCCCTACGAAATCGAACCTGGCAGCACATAACACCGCCTTCCCAAACCGGGAAGGCGGTGATTTTTCTGTTTCGCGAAACCGTTTGCGAAGTCGTTCGTTCTATCATTCTGCGCGCCATGACGTTCGTGGCGCATTTGTATCTCTTCAGGAAGGAGCAACCGAGATGTTGCTGGAAGTCCTTGTCGCTGAGTCGGTCAATCGTGAGATCGAACGGAAGCACTACGAGAAGTATCGTCGCAGGTCCCCCGGTATTCGGCAGCGTATCCGCCGGAAGTAGGCGCCGATGGACCCCCGAGAATGGGAACACGTCAATGTTGGACCAGATGTATTCGCTGGAGATCCTTGTCGCCGAGCGGCAGGAACGCTACCGGGCCGACGCCCGCAAGCACGCCCTCCGGATCAGGCATCGATCCCGCCCGATCAACCGCTACCGGGACTAACACCCCGTAGCCGCAAGAAACGCCGCGCTGACCAGACAATGGCAGCCCGGCGTTTTTTGTTGCCCCTTCGCGCCTCCTGAATCGTTACCAAGATCCTATCGCCCGGAATCACCGCGTGAACGATCATCTGTACTGGCGCAACGTGCGCAGGAACAGGGTTGGGTGCGGGGATACATGGGGCAGAGAATCACAAGGGCCGGACTGATCTTGCTGGTGTTGGCGGTGGTCATCCTACCGGCCGCCGGAACAGCCAGCGCGCAGGGGTTGGCATCCGCGCCAAGCCGGCAACTCTTCTTTACTGAAACCAGCCAGACCGTCACCGGGCCGTTCCTGGCCTACTGGCTCAGCCGGGCCAGCGCCGATACAACCGGCCTGCCGGTTACTCCGATGGTCAAACACGACGACCGATGGACCCAGTGGTTCGAATATGTCCGGCTTGAGGTCAACCACTTCAGCGGTGAGAACACCGGCAACAACGTCCAGGTCGCCAAACTGGGCCAGATCTATGCGGACAGGGTGGGCTATACGCTGTGGCATCCCGCCTTCAAACCGGTGCCGGCAACGACGAGTGGCGAACAGTATTTCGAGGAGACCGGCCACACGCTCTCCGGTGGTTTCCGTGGTACCTGGCTGGCTCCCGGCAATGCCTCGCAACTGGGGATGCCGATTTCCGAAGAGTTCACCCTGAACGGCGCGATCTACCAGTTCTTTGAGTATGGCGCGTTGTCCTGGTCTGCAAGTGCCGGAACGCGGTTTGTGCCGCTGGGCACGATGGACGCCGCACTGAACGACCAGCTTGGCAATCCGATGCCCCGCCCGGCCAACGCGGTGAACTATCCTTATACCGATGGATTGATGACAACCGATGCCTTCTCGACCGAACGCTGGATCGAGATCAGCCTGAGCGAGTTCCGGCTGACCGCCTACGTTGGCGACATTCCGATGCTCTCGACAACGGTGACGATCGGCCATGTGATGGCCCCGACCGTCGTTGGCAGCTTCGAAATCTGGCACAAGAACAGGGTGCAGAACATGAGCGGCATGGGCTGGAACGGTCCCTATTTCGTGCCGAATGTGCCCTACGCGATGTATTTCTTCCAGGATTACGCGATCCACGGTTCGACCCACCGGCAGGTCTTCGGAACCCAGGAGACCGAGGGCTGCGTCGTCCCGCCCAACCACATCGCCGAGATCCTCTTCGACTGGGTCGACATCGGCACCAGGGTGGTTGTGAAGCCGTAGGCTGCCGGCCTCGGCCCCCCGCAGGGGTTGGGGGCGCATTGCATGCGTCCGCCGTCAACGCCTCAATATTCAGACAAGAGCGCACCTGTTCAACTTGTCATCCTTCGGCTTCGCTCAGTACTGGACCACAGGGATTCTGTCGTCACCAATAGACGTAGCCGCGCAATTTATTGCGCCCTTGTGTGATCACCGGGGCGTTGGACAGGCGCAATGAATTGCGCGGCTACGTCTATAAGATACGGTGGCAAATCCCCTGTGGTCCGCTACTCAGGATGACAATCCAGGTTGGGTTGCATTTGCCTGGATTGGAGGGTGTCCAACGGCGGACGCATGCGATGCGCCCCTACTACTTCCGGCGCACGCTGGCGGCGAAGAAGGGGATGGTGGCGGTGAGGAACAGGGTGAGGGTCAGGCCGATCTGCAGGGTGCTCCATTCGGCGATGAAGCCGATGAGTGACGGGCCGAGCAGGAAGCCGGCGTAGCCTGCTGATGCAACACCGGCGATCGCCGGGCCGGACGCCATGCCGGGAGTTCGCCCGGCGGCGCTGAAGACCACCGGTATGACATTGGACAGGCCTGCGCCGGCCAGCGCGAACCCGATGATCGACACCAGCGGGATGCCCGGAACCAGCACCAGCACAATCCCCACCACACCAATCGCTCCGCCATAGCGGGTAACCGCCACCTCACTCGTCAGGAAGACCAGCCGGTCACCAACGATCCGCCCGATCGACATCGTTAAGGAAAATGCTGCAAAGCCAACCGCAGCCAGCCCCGGGCCGGTTCCCAGCGAATCGGTCAGATAGACGGCGCTCCAGTCGGCCATTGCCCCTTCGACCAGTAGACCGCAGAAGGCGAGCAGGCCCAACGCCGCCAAAGCCCTCGATAGGCGGACAAACGCCGGGCCGCTTTCCCGGACCGTTCTGGTGTCATCGAGCTGACCACGGGCGACGACGATGCTGATGGCCAGCATGATCGCGGCGATACTGGTCATATGGACCACCGGAGAAGCCCCGGCAGCCGCGATAGCACCGCCCATCATTGCCCCGGCAAATGCACCGAAGCTGAAGGCGGCGTGCATCGAGGAAAGAATCGGCCGGCCGATGCGCTGCTGCACCAGCACGCCCTGCGAATTCATGCCGATATCCAGAATCCCGTAGCCGGCACCGGAGATAAACAGCACCAGGCAGAGCAATCCCCACGATGGCGCGATCGCCGGTAAGGGGAACACCAGACAGACCATGGCAAGGATGATGGTGTTCAGCCGTTTGGTGCCAAAGCGGGCGACAGCCCAGCCGGCCAGCGGCATGCAGAACAGCCCACCAAATCCGAGCGCCAGCAGGGCCAGTCCCAACTGTCCCTCGCCAATGCCCAGGTTGTCCCTGATCTGCGGGATGCGGGTGACCCAGTTCCCAAACAGGATGCCATTGATCAGAAAGATGAGGGCTGTGCAGATCCGTGCTCGACGGACCTCGGGCGTGACAACCGCATCAGGATAGAGGCTCAAGTGCCAGCCCTTTACCTATGTTTCAACTAGCAACGGCGGAGAGGGTAATGTCCAACCCATCCGGATCGCGGATTTGGACAACCCGGAGATTGATGTCTTCCATGAGCATCGGCTCGTTGACGTCCAGCCCGTGCGCCAGCAGACGCTCGCGAGTGGCATCCAGGTTTGTCACCATGACCTGCAAATCTGCCCGTCCGGCGGACATGAAGTCGTGCGCTTCGCCGGGATTGTCGGTGATGTGCAGCGCCAGGGTCACCCCGCCGGCGGCCAGTTCGCTCCACGATGGAGATTCCTGTTGCAGCGCAAAGCCCAGCCCATCGCGATAGAACCTGATCGAGCGATCCATATCGGTGACGTAGATCACCAACATGCCGATTGTTGAGGCGGGGTTATTCATCAATGTTGACCTGGACCTCGCCCTCGACGACGCGGCACTTGTAGACCGGCAGCGGATCTTCGGCCGGATAGACTTCTGCCTCGCCGGTGCGGATGTTGAAGACGCCGCGGTGCATCGGGCACTCTATTTCGCCGTTCTCGATGATGCCGCCGGACAGGTAGAACTCCTCGTGGGTGCAGATATCGCTGATGGCGTGAAATTCGCCATCCAGATTGCAAACAGCAACAGGCGTATCGCCAATCCATACCTGCTTTGCGCAGCCAGGGAGAACATCTTCTACCTTCGCAACCGTCACAAACTCAGTCATTTCCCAGTATCTCCTCAGTGTGCTCTCAGACGTTACGTCTTCCAACAACGTATTATCCCAGTCAATCCGGAGCATGACCAATGTCGTGCCCGGGCCAGACCTCATTGGTACCAAGGGGTGCTACCGGTGGGGCGCTTCCGCGCGTAAGGTTGTTGCCGAGCTTCCGGCTCGGTGTTACCCTCCGGCGAAGGAAGTGAACGTACAGGGCGATTGGTCTGGGGGAGATCAGTTGTCAGGGATTAAAACATTCCACACGGAACGGTTCCGGCTTATCTGGCGAAACACGCTGGAACGGTTTTCGGGGAATGGGGAGGACAACCTTTTTGACGGTTATCAAAACGCGCAAGCGTGCGCTGCCGATGCTCGGCCTCGTGCTTGCCATACTGCTGGTGACAGCCTGGCCGGTTCTGGCCGAGGACGTCACACTTCAGCAAACGACACCCGCTACACGATCCATTGATCCGGCGGTCCAGTCCATCTGGACCCAGACCGATGGCCCGGTAGCGAACCACGAAATCGCCCGCACCTGGATCTGGGGTCCATCGGCGATTGTCTCGACGACCGAGTACTACCAGAACAGCCCGACCGGCTTCCGGACGAACATCTACTTCGACAAGGGCCGGCTGGATATTCTTGATCCAACCATGTCGTCGGATGATCTCTGGTATGTCTCTGGCGCGCTGCTTTCCAGCGAACTGCTTTCTGGCCGCATCCAGCTTGGCGAGGAAACCTTCGTCCAGCGCGAGCCGGCCGATATCGCGATCGTTGGCGACTATCGCCAGTCGAATCCGGTGACCTACGCCTCGCTCTCGAAGCTCTCGTCAGTCTGGACCGACCCGCAGCGCTTTGGGTCGCGGGTTGGCCAACCGGTTACCGACCTGCTGCGACCGGACGGCACGGTTGTTGCTGATGGCGCATCGGCTATGGGCGTGAGTGTCTCCAGCTACGAGGAGATTACCGGCCACAACATCGCTGGTCCGTTCCTGGAGTGGGCGGCGAACTATCCGCTGCCGTGGGCCTATCTGCTGGGCCTGCCGATTACCGAGCCATACTGGGTGAACGCCCAGGTCGGCGGCGAGAGCCGGATGGCGCTGGTGCAGGTCTTCGAGCGGCGTGTGCTGACCTACACACCGGGCAACAGCCCAGGCTGGGAGGTTGAATCCGGCAACATGGGGCTGCACTACCGCCTCTGGCGCGGCCTGCCGGTCGATGAGCCGATCGATGCCGAGTTTGCGCCGTTGGCCTACGACGTGCCGTTCGGCGAGGAGCTGGTCTCGGCTGCCCTGGAACGCTACGTCGATCCTTACATGCTGGTGTCGGTGATGCAGGTCTCGTCCGGCGGCAACCCGTTTGCCTCGGAATCGAACGGCGGCATCGGCCTGATGGCGGTCCGCGAGAGCGAGCTGCAAGGCGTCTCCGGCAGTCTCTATGATCCGCAGTTGAACGCTGAATACGGCTCGAAATCGCTGGCGCACTTTATGGTCCAGTTCCTGGACTGGCGCTCGATTCTCGGGGCTTACTATGCCGGCGGAACAGCCGACTGGTCGAACTGGGAGTTGACCGAGTGGGTCGATGAGGTGCTGAGCAACTACGACCGGTTGATCGCCGAATACGGTGCTGATGTCAGCGAGTTCGAGCTGAAGCCGCCGGCGGCAACGATCCGTGCGGATGGTGAGGCGATCGGCGAAGGACCGGCTGCCTACTACCGGGCGAGCTACGATGCGGCCTTCTGGCACGAAGCGATGCGCAAGCACTCCGGCTGGGGTAACGCCATCGACGACTGGAAGACCGACCCGAACGAATACTACTGCGTGCATCCGGATTATCTGGTTGGCGAACGGCTGCGGCTGGTGGCCAACGGGGTGACCCTGGACTGCACCATTGGCGACCGGGTGGCTACGCCGCACCAGACACAGTGGCGCGCCAAGTGGGCCGTTGAGATGAACTGGCCACTCTTCGTCGCGCTGGGTCTCGACAAGAACAACAACGTCCAGGTGTTCTACCTTGACCCGACAACCCAGGCCAACCCGACCCCGGTGCCGGTGGGCTAGGGAATCAACGAAATTCTGAATAGAAGAGGGGCGGCCGTCACATTGACGGCCGCCCCTCTTGATTTATGGGCTGTTGTTGCGGGTGGTGATCTCCGCCTCGATGGTCATCCGCTCTCGGGACGCCTCGGAGAAGGTTTCCGACCGGGTACGCCAGCCGACCGCATAGACCACGAACGAGACCAGAAGGAACACCCCACCGCCGGCCAGCAGCCAGAGGATATCCATCTGTGGACTCCTTTCAGGATCAGACGAACGGGCTGTTGCTGCGGGTGGAGATTTCCGCTTCAATCGTCAATCGCTCGGCAGATTTCGAAGGAACCTGGTCCTTCCCTAGCCGCTGGCTGATTGCATAGGCCGCAAACGACACGCCAGCGAATGCCCCGCCAGCTATGAGCAGCCAGAGCAACGTCATCGGGGGTCTCCTCTCCCTGCAACAGATGTGTCTTTGCTTCTATTGTACGCCTGCTGGGCAACTGGTATGTGGGGCTTCGTGAAGCATCATCTCGGCCGGAACGAACGCCACCCAAGTTGTCGTCTCGATCGGAACAAAGCCGCCCCCGCTTGTCATCTCGACTGGAGCGAAGCCGCCCCCGCTTGTCATCTCGACCGGAGCGAAGCGGAGTGGAGAGATCTCTGCCCTGCCGGTATGATGCATCAATTCATCGTCGATCGGGTCGCATCACCGAAGGTTGTTGATTAACGCGTGAAGACGTACTTCGTATACATCATGACTAATCTATCAGGAACCTTGTACACGGGGTTGACGAGTGATCTTGCTGCACGCGTGTATCAACACCAGAACAGAATATATCGAGGGTTTACTTCGAGATACCATGTCACCAAACTCGTCTATTACGAGGAATACACGCAGGTTGATGATGCCATCGCTCGCGAAAGGCAGGTCAAACGCTGGAGTCGATCCAAGAAGATTACGCTCATTGAGCGCTTGAACCCGTCTTGGGGCGACCTAGGTATTCAACTCTATGCAGAGTAGGCGGCGGTCGAGGGTGGAACTCTGACTTGGCAGGGCAGAGATCTCTCCACTCCGCTTCGCTCCGGTCGAGATGACAAGTAGGGCGGACCGTGCCGGTCCGAGGGAGAGGCATGGCCTCTCCCGTACGAATGGACAAGCTATCTGGCGCCGCAACTCATGGATGCCGAAGGCTACACCATCAACGCACGGGGGTTGCCGGTGACGACGAAGGCGGTGCGTTCGCAGATGTTGGCGACGCGGTCGCCGATGCGTTCGAGGTTGTGGGCGATCCAGAGGAGCTGGGTTGCCTGGTCGATCGTGTCCGGGTCCTCGCGCATCATCGCCAGCAGTTCCCCGCGGAACTGGCTGTTCAGGGCATCCACCTCGTGGTCTTGCGTCCTGATTCGCTGGCTGGCGTCGATATCCAGATCGACAAATGCATCCAGCGCACTGTTGAGCATGCTGGTGGTCAGTTCGGCCATGCGCGGGATGTCGACCAGCAGCCGGTCAGGAACACCCTCACCTGCATGGATGACCAGCCGGGCAGCGCCGGCGGCGTAGTCCCCAATGCGTTCCAGCTCACCGACGATGAACATGGCGGCGGCGACGATCCGCAGGTCGGTCGCCAAGGGCTGTTGCTGGGCGATCAGCAGTAGCGCCCGCTCTTCCAGCGTCAGACAGAGATCATTGATCCGCTGGTCCTCGCGGATGACCTGCTCGGCAAGGTCGACATTGCGCTGGCGCAGCGCCCGGATCGAGCGCTCGACTGCCTGGATCGAGAGTTCACCAAGCGACCGGATATCGACCCGCATCAGATAGAGCTGGCGTTCATACTCCGCCCGGCTGTGTTTTGTTGT
>CAZRNC010000115.1:0-8211 GCA_964601285.1 uncultured Thermomicrobiales bacterium
GCACGCCAAATGCACGCGCAGCATAGGCAATCGACTGCGCATGGTTTCCAGTCGAGGCAGTAACAACGCCACGCGCCCGGGTTTCAGGATCGAGGTTGTGCATGAAGTTGATACCGCCGCGCACCTTGAACGCACCGGTCGGCAGCAGATTCTCGCATTTCAGGACCGGTTCAAAGCCAAGGTGCTCGGCCATTGCATCCGGTCGCAGCACCGGTGTCGGGTCAAGATAGCGGCCCACCACTTTCCTGGCGGCCAGCACGTCGACGAGCGTCGGGGGAACCAGTTCTGTCATCGTTGTCATCCATCTGTTTCGTTCGAATCGGCGGCCTGTGAGTCTACACTACCTGCCTTGTCACTCTAACCCAAAACCGATACCATGCTTGGTGATTCAGTTCGCCCAACGACTGGAATGAGAGCGAAAACAGAGATGCAATCAACCAGCACCGGATTCACCCAGCTTCTGGTCGAAGCACAACAGCGCAACAACTCGCTACTCTGCGTTGGTCTCGACCCGGATCTCTCCCGATTTCCAGCATCGTTCGGCCGCCAGGCTGGTTCTGAAAGCATCATTGCCTTCAATCGCGCAATCATCGAGGCAACCAGCGACCTCGCCTGCTGCTACAAGCCAAACCTCGGGTTCTACCTACATCATGGCTACCATGGCATCGACGCGCTAATCGATCTCAGAAAGAGTGTGCCGTCGCACATACCGGTCCTTCTGGATGCCAAAGTCGGCGACATCAACACAACGACCGCAGCCTATGCCCAGGCATATTTCGATGCCTGGAACTTCGACGGTGTAACGGTCAACCCGTTCATGGGCAAAGACTCGATCGACCCGCTGCTCGCATATCCGGAAAAGGGCATCTACCTGCTGGCGAAGACCTCGAACCCTGGTTCAGGTTTCCTCCAGGACCAGGAGATCACGGCATCCTCGGAGCGTATCTCCCACATGGTCGCCCGGAATGGTGTTGCCTGGAATGTTGATGGCAACGTCGGATTGGTTGTTGGCGCAACCTGGCCGGGAGAGCTACGCTCGATCCGTGAAGTTGCACCCAACCTGCCAATCCTTGTCCCCGGTGTCGGGGCGCAGGAAGGTGAACTCGAAGAGTCAGTCACCGTCGGAACCGACAGCCGCGGTGCCGGCCTGCTGATCAACGCCAGCCGGGCGATTTCCTACGCTTCCGCCGGCGACGACTTCCAGGATGCCGCCCGCACCGTCGCCGTAAGCCTCCGCGACCGCATCAACCACGCCAGGGAGACCTCGTAGGGACGCATCGCATGCGCGGGCAAGATCGCCTCTTAACGATTGCACTACCTCATGCGGGAGTCCATCCCGATCCCGTAGGGGCGACTTGCATTCGCCCGGTTCTAACTGCTTCCGGTTTTGGCCGGAGTAGACCAGTTTAGGCTGTCATCCTGAGCGAAGTCGAAGGATCTCGACCCTCAAATCTTGATGGCACCTGGAAAGATCCGTGGCTCGAGATCCTTCGACTTCGCTCAGGATGACAAACACACCGGCATGTACACGCCAAAACCGGAACTCGTTCGAGCAGCCGGACGCATGCGATGCGCCCTTACAGCGTTGCGAAGCAGCATGACACGATACGCTAGTCAGACTTCTCAGGATGAGAGCCTAAATTGGTCTACTCTGGCCGAAATAGGAAACAGTTGGAACCGGGCGAATGCAAGTCGCCCCTACGAGGTTGCGAACAAACCCGACATGAAACACCACTGGAACTATGGATTCTTCACCTGATCCTGCTCCGGCAGAGGAACCGGGTCGTAGCCGCCAGGATGGAATGGGTGACAGCGCATGATCCGGCGGACGGCCATGTAGCCACCGCGGATCGCTCCGTAGTGCTGGATCGCCTCAAAGCCATATTCCGAGCAGGTAGGCACGAACCGGCAGGACGCCGGGAAGAGCGGTGATATTGCTTTCTGGTATCCCCGGATCAGCCAGAGCATGACTTGACGCATTGTCGATCCTTCGGAGAAATGCTGGTCAGGCGACGAAGCTACGCAGATCAAGTTCGGTGCCGGAGTCAAGCCGCAAGCGCCAGAGCATTTCGATTGCCCTGCCATTGCCTAGCTCCCGCGCGAAGCCTTCCAGTTCCACGTCCGGTTGACCACGCCCACGAAACAACACCGGCAACTGGGACTTATACTTCGACACGGCCTTGAGTTTACGACTCAGTGCTTCTTCATCAAGAGGGACCTGGGCGACCTCGTCGAAGTCATTGTTCTGCAGCGCGGCGTTTCTCCGGTCCGAGTCCAGTGCATAGGGCACCTCAACATAGCCCCAGACCTCGGCACCGTCTGCCAGCAGCATCAGCCCGGCCTCCCGGACGATCTGGTGGTCAACGTGGTTCCCGGAACCCATCGGGATGACAAAGCGCCTGGACGGCAGCTTTGCGAGATCGGCATGTATTCGCTCGGCAAGCAGGATATCTCCAGGCAGAATCGGACCAAATATCGCATCCTCAGAGCCATAGCCAGGATCGCGATAGATCGCGTCGAGATAGTCCAGCCATTGCACCTGAACATTCTCGCTGATGCATTTGGCCGCCTGCTCGTCTTCACGTCGCCGGCTTGCAACGGCACTCTCGTGGTCAAGCTGCCAGCGATCGTGCTGAAACCGGGCGAAGTCGTTCATGTCACCGTCGGGTATACCGGCAAAGACGGTTACGATCGTTGGCCGACCGACCCTGGCAGCCCTGGCCACCGTCCCGCCGCAAGAGAGAATGACATCATCCAGATGCGGCGACACAAAGACCCACTCCTGATCAACCGCTTCCTCGAACCCGTGCATCTCCCACCCTTCTGGTCACCCGTTCCTGATCGAAATGCTCCAGCACCGCCTGGGCATACCGCCGGCTGCTGCCAAAGTGATCCCTGAACTCGGCCAGCGTCAGTTGGCCACGTTCTTCTATCAGCTGAAGTGTCTCATTTCGGATCGTTTCCAATGTTCCGGTGCTGTAAACAACATTGTCGGCCATCCGGACCAACTTGCCGTTGGCCGCGAGTGCACCCAGCAGTTCCGCGTCAATTTCATATACAGAGGGCGCAGGTGGCGCAACAGGATTCGCATCCAAAGCAGCAAGATAACGGTCGGCGCGCTGTTGCTGTGCCGGTGTGAGATTGACCTGAAACGCCACACGGGCCAACAAGCCTGCTGTCTCGCGCACCCGCTCATTCACGGCCAGATGTGTCACGACCGCATCAAACACTCTCGCCGTCAATCCCGTGCGGCGACGGACATCCTCTCGCGGCATACCGGAGCGCAACGGAAACTCCTGATGATAGCGATCGAGACTCTCACCGATCATGGTTGCCAGGTTGACGATGTCCGACGAACGAGCCAGCAGCGAGGCTCCAAGCCGGACGACCTGCCCCTGGTCCACCAGGTCGGCTATAACGGACTCGCGTTCATCAGCAGCCAACCCGGCAGCTTCGCAGGCGGCAGCGACCTGGATGGGACCATCCGCTAACGTCTGCAACAACCGGTCGGCAGCGGTTCCGCTCTCCCGTGTTTCCAGTTCCTGGATAACGTCCGTCCTGAACCGGCGGTGTCGCCGGGGATGCGGGTTCAGCACACTGCCGCCACCAATAGTCAGCGATGGAGAAGCCTGGCGCACAATAAACAGGTCGCCTTCGACCAGCGCCATTTCCCGGTCCAGCCGGATTTGCACCCAGCCCTCCCCGCCCGGCAGAATCTGCTCGCTATCCAGCAGCGTGACATACCCGGGGGACTCGGCAGCTCCGGAAAACAGATCGACCGGATGATTTTGTTCGATCGGTTGCGGCGCGTTCTCGACCAAACGTAGCCGCGCATCAATCAATCGCGTTGGCACAATCCGGCCGGGGATGGTCAGGACATCGCCGCGTTTGATCGCCTCACGGTCAATACCGGACAGGTTGATCGCCGTCCGCGATCCCGGCAGCGCTGTCTCCACCTTCTGTTCGTGGCTTTGGAGTCCACGGACTCTTCCCCGGAGCATCGGCGGGACGACCTCGAGCTCCTGACCTATCGAGACTGGAGCGCCGAGCAGCGTCCCGGTCACTACCGTCCCAAACCCGGTGACACTGAACACGCGGTCAACCGGCAAACGGGCGATTCCGGAACGATGATCGGGCTCGGCCCGGGTCAGAAGGTCCGCCAGCATTGCCAGCAAGTTGTCGACCCCCTCGCCGGTTGTCGCCGACACGGTGACGATCTCGGCATTCTCAAAGGTCGACCCCTGAACAGCTTCCCGTGTCTCCTCGACAACCAGTTCCAGCCACTCCTGATCGACCATATCCGCCTTGGTTATGACAATGAAACCGGTCGAGACGCCAAGCAGGTCGAGAATGGCGAGGTGTTCGTGCGTCTGCGGCATCGGTCCTTCATCAGCCGCAACAATCAGCAATGCGCCATCCAACCCACCGGCGCCGGCAAGCATGTTCTTGATGAACCGCTCATGTCCGGGGACATCAACGATGCTCACCCGCAATCCACCCGGCAGATCCAGCCAGGCAAAGCCGAGGTCGATCGTCATCTCGCGGGATTTCTCCTCCTGGAGACGATCCGGATCGATACCGGTCAAACGGCGGACCAGCGTAGACTTGCCATGATCGACATGGCCGGCTGTACCGATGACAAATGTTCGTGGTTGGTGTTCGGAACTCTTCTCGATCATGCTGGCAGTATAGCAACGCCCCACCTGAATCAGGATGCGAGCGGAGCGCGTACCGTGACCTTTCCAATAGATGGAACATGCAGTGGAAAACATGAAACCGTGGTTCGGTCCACCACCGGCAACAGAAGCCCCGGAACTACCCGGATACCAGCAACTCCGCATGGAACGTCTGGCAATTGGCCGGCTTTCGGTCGTTGCCATCGTGCTGTTGCCCGTCTGGGCATTCGTGTTCCTGGCTATCGTCGGTCTGCTCGGCGGCAGGGATTCATACGGGTTCGAGTTTGATCTCTCCGGATTGATGACTGCTGCTTTCGGGACGGTCCTGGTGGTTGTGCTGGTAACCCTCGTTCATGAGGCGGTCCACGGGTTGGCCGGATTGGCTCAGGGAGCCAAACCCGCCTTCGGGGTCGGCCCCGGCTTCGCCTATACAACCTTCTTTCAGCCGATCAACAAGCTCAACTTCCTCGTCATCGGCATCAGCCCGCTGATTGTGATCTCGATCCTCTGCGTTGCAATCGCCCTGCTCGTGCCGTCGCTTGCCGGCTGGATGATTTTCACCGCTGTCTTCAACGCAACCGGCGCAATTGGTGACCTTTGGATGATCTGGCGGATTCTTCGCTCTCCACGTGGAGCGATGTTCTTTGATCTGGCCGACGGATTCATGGTCTACGCACCGAAGCCTCAATCCTAGGCGACCGCGACCAACTGGGGCTGGACATTGCCCAACGCCTGGCAGATGGCACGGGTTGAGGCGATGATCTCGTAAAGCGTCGACGGCGAGATCGTCTGGGCGGCGTCACAGAGTGCGCTGTCCGGATCCGGATGCATCTCGACGATCAGTCCATGCGCGCCGGCAGCGATTCCGGCCAATGCCATCGGGGCGACCAGCTCGCGGCGTCCGGTTGCGTGGCTTGGGTCAACAACAATCGGCAGGTGCGTCAGTTCCTTGACCACCGGCACAGCATTGAGATCGAACGTGAACCGGGTGACGGTGTCAAATCCGCGGATGCCACGCTCGCAAAGCACAACCTGGTCGTTGCCGCCGGCCAGAATGTACTCGGCCGACATCAACCACTCTTCGATCGTCGCCGAGAATCCACGCTTGAGGAGAATCGGCTTGCCGGATGCGGCGGCACGACGCAGCAGCGGGAAGTTCGACATGTTGCGCGAGCCGATCTGGAGCATGTCAGCATAGTTGGCAACCATCTCCACCTGCTCTGGCTCCATGACCTCGGTCACCACCGGCAGACCGGAGTGTTCCCTGGCTTCGGCGAGAATCTGAAGACCCTCTTCACCCAGCCCCTGGAACGAGTACGGCGATGTTCTCGGTTTGAACGCTCCACCACGGAGGATCGTCCCGCCGGATGCCCGTACGATGTCAGCGGCTTGCAGGGTGATCTCGCGGCTTTCGATGACACAGGTGCCGGCCATGATAACCGGGTCGTTGCCACCAATCGCGACATCGCCGACCTTGACAATGCTGCCGGAGGGTCGGGCTGCACGCTGGGCGAGCATGTACGGTTTGCTCGACGAGTTGACAACATCCACGCCCGGGAGCGTTGCCACTTCGCTGGTCAACCCGTCGACAATCGCCCGGCCGTTCACACCAATCACCGCCGGCCCGGAGCCAGTCAGCAGATGGGTCTGGTATCCACGGACCTGCAGATGTTCGATAACACGTTGCCGGTCTGACGGTTGGCTTTCCTTACGCATCGTGACGATCATGGTGTGCTGTTCCCCTCAAGTTGCTCCCCGGGCAATCCGGAAGATTTCAAACAAACAAAAAAGCAGAGGTGTCTACCTCTGCTCCGGCGTCATCACTGGTTGTGTCAGGGGGTTACGGACTCAACACCGAATCCCCCACCAGCGTCGCCGGAGGGGTAAAGTAAAACCAATAACCAAATTTGGCAGTGGCTTCGAGTCGGTTGTCTGTCCGCACCTGTTCCTTCATGCGACGCATGATACCCGGATATGCCGATCCTGTCAACTAGGTTCCGATCCGGTTGCCGGGCCCGGGCGTGGTTGTTACAATCACGCATTGACTCGATGAGTGGGAGTGGGGCTTGACAGACACTCTGGCGTTAGCAAACCAGAAGGGTGGAGTCGGGAAAACCACGACGGCTGTAAACGTGTCCTCCTACCTTGCCTCCATCGGTCATCACATCCTCCTGATTGATTTTGATCCCCAGGGCAATGCAACCAGTTCGCTCGGCGTCGACAAACGGTCGCTCGCCTATTCGAGCTACGACGTGCTCATTCAGGGTGTCGCAGTCGAAGAGGCGATCCTGCCGGAAGTGCGGCCGGGTCTGGATCTGCTCGGTGCCAACAACTCGCTGGCCGGCGCAGAAGTCGAGCTTGTCCAGATGACGAACCGCGAACAGCGGTTGGGCGAGGCGCTGGGAGAAGTTCGGGAGCAGTACGACCTCGTTATTATCGACTGTCCGCCGTCACTCGGGTTGTTGACGATTAACGCCTTTTCAACATCGCGTCATATTGTGGTCCCGATTCAGTGCGAATACCTCGCGCTCGAAGGGTTGATGCAACTCATCAACACCATGGACTTGGTCAAGCGCCGGCTCAACCCGGCGCTCGATGTTTTGGGCGTCGTTATGACGATGTATGACGGCCGGACACGGCTCTCCAACCAGGTCGTTGAAAACGTCCGGCGCTTTTTTCCCAACCGGATGTTCCAGACGCTGGTTCCGCGGTCTGTGCGACTGGCTGAAGCGCCATCGCACGGGCAAACCATTCTGGAGTATGATCCCCGGTCCACCGGGGCAGTGGCATATCGGGCCCTCGGCGATGAAATTGCTGCCCGGGTCGGATTGCCAACCGTCGATTCGGATGTTGAACACGACGAGCCGGCGTCGAGACTTACCGGCTAATGTGCAGTTGTTCGTGGCTACCAACCGAATGGAGAACGCCGGATGAAGATACTCAACGAACCAGATATGCAATTCACCGGGTATGCCCGCTCTGCTGCAGATGAACAGCTCAGCTCGCGCATTGTTGGCACCGGTCTTACCTTTGACGATGTCCTGCTCCTGCCGGCACGGTCCGACATCATGCCGAGCCAGGTGGACACCTCAACCTGGTTCACCCCAAACATCAGACTTGAAATACCGCTCGTCTCAGCGGCCATGGATACCGTTACCGAGGGACGCATGGCTATCGCTCTGGCCCGCGAGGGTGGCATCGGAGTTATCCATCGCAACCTCTCGATTGAGGACCAGGTCGCCGAAGTCGACAAGGTCAAACGCAGCGAATCCGGCATGATCGTCGAGCCAGTCACCTTGCGGGCGAACGACCGTGTCGCCGATGCGTTGGCGGTGATGGAGCGCTATCACATCTCCGGTGTGCCAATCACTGAGGAAGACGGCAAGCTGGTCGGCATCCTGACCAACCGCGACCTGCGGTTCGAGGACAACGTCGAACAGCCGATTTCCAACCTGATGACCAGCGAGAACCTGATCACGGTTGCCGTTGGCACAACGCTCGAAGAAGCCAAGGAACTGCTCCATCGCTACAAGGT
>CAZRNC010000116.1:0-8155 GCA_964601285.1 uncultured Thermomicrobiales bacterium
GGGAATCCGTCGTACGGGAGAGGCCATGCCTCTCCCTCGGATCGGAACGATCCGTCGGTTCGTCGGAACACCATCGTGATTGAGCAGGTCGCGCTGACGCGCGACGGGAGAGGCATCGCCTCTCCCGTACGACACATTCTTTGTGGGCTGGTACTCAGGATGACAGTTGGGGGTGGCGCCCCGAGTTGCGGAAAGGGAGACGCGGGATGACGGTCCGGGCTGATCCCTGAACTCGTTGTTCGTGGCGTGGCTGATATACTCGACAGTGGATTCGGCGCACGTAGCGGTGCGCCGTTGTCGCATCAATTTGCGGTTTTTGCGTTGCAGATAGCGCCCCATCCGACACCATCGAGGTGTACCGGGACCGTCGCCTGGGGCAGACAGTGTTGACGATATGAGTCTTTCCACAGAGACGGCGGAGTTGATCGAACAGTTCTCCGCACTCTATCCGTTCCCGCTTGATACCTTCCAGCTTGCCGCGATTGACACGTTTATGAACGGCGATTCGGTGATGGTTGCTGCTCCGACCGGGACCGGCAAGACCGTTGTCGCCGAGTTCGGTGTCTGGGAGGCGTTCCGGCGTGGCGGGCAGGTGATCTACACCACGCCAATCAAGGCGCTTTCCAACCAGAAGTTCCGCGATTTGCGCCGGATTTACGGGGATCAGGTGGGCTTGCTCACCGGTGATGTAACCGAGAACTCCGATGCACCGGTGCTGGTCATGACGACCGAAGTGCTCCGGAACATGCTCCTGCAAACGCCGTGGGATCTTGATGGCGTCGACTGCGTGATCTTCGACGAGGTGCATTACATCGCCGACCAGGAGCGCGGCACCACCTGGGAAGAGGCGATCATCCTCTGCCCGGAACATATCCAGCTGATCTGCCTTTCAGCAACGGTCTCCAATGCCGGCGAGATTGCGGACTGGATCAGCAGGACGCACCGTCCGGTGCAATTGATCACCCACAACGAGCGCTCGATTCCGCTGGCGCTCTATTACTACCTGGACAAGAAGCTGCGCCCGGTGATCGACCACAACGGTGAGCAGGTCGGGGATTTCTCGAAGTCGGGCGGCGAAATGCGCCAGATAGCCCGGCAACGTGGTCTCAGCCCCTCGCAAATGCGCAAGCAGGCCGAGAGCGAGGAGCCGCAGCCCTGGGAAATTCTCAACGCCATGAACGCCCGGGAGATGTTGCCGGCAATTTATTTCCTCTTCTCCCGACGGGATTGCGAGGAGAACGCGCGTCGCTACTCGATGATGCGGCCGAACCTGGTTCGCGACGAGGTTACCCGTACCCGCATTGCTGCGGTCGTTGACAACTATCTTGGCTCAATGCGCGAGGAGGACCGCAGCCTGCAACAGGTTGCGCTGATTCAGTCGCTCGCCATGGAGGGTATCGGCTTCCACCACGCCGGTCTGTTGCCGGTGCTCAAGCAACTGGTCGAAGTGCTGTTCAGCCGCGGGCTGATGCAGGTCGTCTTTGCAACGGACACGCTGGCGCTGGGCGTCAACATGCCGGCCCGGTCGGTCGTGATCGGCAGGATGAGCAAGTGGGATGGCCGGCGCCAGCGGATGCTGATTCCGAACGAGTTTTCCCAGATGGCCGGCCGGGCCGGACGGCGCGGGATGGACCTCAAGGGCAACATTATCGTGCCCTATTCGCCCTGGGTTCCCTTCCCCGAGATGCTGAAGATCGCCACCGGGGAGCTGGAACCGGTCATCAGTGCCTTCGCCATTCGCTACAACACCGTCCTCAATCTCTGGGACCCACCGCACGGGCACCGGGTTCGCCAGATTCTCCAGCAGTCGCTCGCCCAGTTCCAGGCTGCCCGGAGAGCGCGGGACCTGGAAGATGAGATTGTCGAGTTTGGTAACCAGATCGGGCAAATTCCTCAGGGGTGCCTGATCGGACTCGACGCCGGGGACGAACTGCTCGACGAATACCGGGGATTCAACCGGACGATCAGCGCCTTGCGAGGCAAGGAACGCAACCTGGAGCGGGAACTGCGCTCCCTGACCGAGCGGGTGGATAGCAGGCCGTGGCCGGTTCCGGGACGCCAGGCGCTTCGAAAAGCGTTCCGGGTAGCTGAACCGGGCCTGGTCGTCCATTCGGGCGATGATGGCTGGGGCATTTACCTCGGCGGCGCACGGACTGGCGGAATCGGGCTGTTTCTGTTCGGTTCCGAAATCAAGCAACTTACCCAATATAAGGAAGTCGACTATCTGCCGTCACTGGATGCTGTCGTACCGGTACCGGACGGGTTGCTGGAGTTTGACCGCCCCGTTCAGGCTCTGCCGGAAGAGTTGACAGCCCCGGTACAGGCCGGCCTTGCCGGGCTTGACCTTCCGGACCTTGCGGCCCAGATTGAGGCGCACAGCCAGACGATCGCTGCCCGCCATGCTTCCACGGCTGGCCGGATCGAGGAGCAGGTTGCCGCCGTTCGCGAGCAGGTTCGCGAGGTCGTCCAGGCCCAGAACGAGCATCCCTGCCACGCCTGTTTGCGAAGGAAAGAGCACCAGCGCAATCTCCGGGCTGGCGCTGACCTGGAGCGGGAGCGCCAGCGCTCCGAGCAGACACTGCGCAAGGAGATTGACGACGAGAACGAGCGGATTCGCGGCATTATCCGGGGAATCCGCAACGTGCTGCACCGGTTTGACTATTTGCACCGTGGCTATGCGACCGCCAAGGCGGACCTGCTGGCAGACGTCTTTGACCGCAACGGGTTGGTGATCTGCGAGATGATCGACCGCGGGATGGTCGATGCGCTCAGCCCGGCCGATCTGGCCGAGGTCTTCTCCTGGTATGCATTCGACCGGGATTCACGGTTGCGGAATACCTTCAACTTGCCGAACCACCTGGTGTTGTTGCGCCGGCGGCTGGAAGATCTCGAGCAGCGGGTGATCGCCAGCGAACGTGGCAATGGACTCTACATCTCAACCGGACATAATGCCGGATTCTATGGTGGTATGCGTGCCTGGTGCAATGGGGCGACGATGGCCTATATCACCGAGAAGATTGATATGAGCGAGGGCGATCTCGTGCTCACGTTCAACAAGACGATTGACCTGATGCGCCAGGTGCGGGAGATGTTCGGTTCGGTTGCGCCGGATCATCCGCTGCGCGACGCGCTGCGTCAGGCCGACCGGTTGGTCCGGCGGGACATTGTTGAGCAGTCGTTGATTCTCGGGGTGATGCCGATTGATGCTGCTGATGAAGGTGACGCTGTTGAGCCGGAAGATGAGCCGGATATCGACGAGTAGAGGTCGCGAGATCGATCCCAATCCCGACAGGATAAATCAGGAATGGTGTAAAGTCACATCAATGAAACCGGCGCTCCCGGGCGTCCGGGAGGCGAGGATGTGGTGATGCACGAAGGAATTTCCCTTTCCGGGGTCAGCAAGTGGTATCCCGGTACCGACGATGCGGCAGTAAACAACGCAAACCTGACCGTCGAACCTGGCGAGATTATGGCGCTGCTTGGGCCAAGTGGCTGCGGCAAGACGACAACCTTGCGGCTGATCGCAGGTTTCGAGCAAGCAGACCAGGGAAGTGTCACGATCGGTGGCAAGCTGGTCTCCGGCCCGGGCACGTTCGTGCCACCGGACAAGCGCGGCGTCGGGATGGTCTTCCAGGACTATGCGCTGTTCCCACATCTGACCGTTCGGGGCAATATCGAGTTTGGCTTGCGCGGAATGCCCCGCCGGGAACGAGGCGCACGGCTCGATGAATTGCTGGTAATGGTTGGGCTTGAGGAACTGGCCGAACGCTACCCGCACCAGCTTTCCGGTGGGCAGCAGCAGCGTGTCGCGATGGCGCGCGCACTCGCCCCGAAGCCGCATGTGCTGTTGATGGACGAACCCTTCTCCAACCTGGATACCGAAATGCGGCTGGCGATGCGGATTGAGGTTCGCGATCTGCTGAAGTCGTTGGGGACGACGGCTGTGCTGGTTACGCACGACCAGCAGGAGGCGATGACCGTTGCCGACCGGATGGCGGTGATGCTGAACGGACGGATCGAACAGGTTGACTCGCCGGATGTCGTCTATCACTATCCGGCGACGCGAGCGGTTGCGTCCTTTGTTGGCCAGGGAACGTTTGTGCCGGCGACTATTGCCGGAACGGTTGCGGAATCCGATCTCGGGCGGTTCGAGCTTGAAGACCAGGGCGGGCGAGAGCAGGTTGACCTGCTGATCCGGCCGCGTGATGTCTCGCTCGAAGTCGACCCGGACGGCGTTGCTGTCGTTTCCGGCCGGGTATTTCACGGTGCGGAGACGACCTACGTCATCCAGTTGCCCTGTGGTGTGCAACTCCAGTCGTCGCAGCCTTCCTATATATTGATCTCGCCGGGAACCCGCGTCCGGGTGCGCTGCAACCGGGTAAGGCTGGCTGCATACGATGCCGACTCGCGGGTATCAATGACGGTCACCGGTCAGGCAACCGGCGACTGATCCCTGCATCTCCGGCGTGCGTCCTGCGGCTGGTTCCGTTATCATCATTCTGTCGACACCTGCGTACTTTCGCCCGGGAGCGAAGATGCCGCCCCACCGGCCAACACTTGATGTGATCAGTCATAGCCCGGAACAGACGCGCCGGATTGGTGCGCTGCTCGGCCGTTCCCTGGAACGGGGCAGTCTGGTGCTGCTCGGCGGGATGATCGGCGCCGGCAAGACAACGTTCACCCAGGGCATTGCTCACGGCTTGCAGGTCGAGAGTCCGGTCACCAGCCCGACCTTCACGATTGTCGCCGAGCATAGTGGCAAGGATCGTCACGGCCGGACGCTGACGATCTATCACATTGATCTCTACCGGCTGGAAGCAAACGACGACCTGATGACGTTAGGAATAGATGAGTACCTGGATGACCAGGATGCAGTCGTGATTATTGAATGGCCGGAGCGCGCTCGTGGTTACCTGCCGGAGACCTATTTGCTGGTCGAGCTTGGCAGTGTTGCCGATACCAAGCGGAGCATTGCATTCCAGCCGCGGCATGATCGCTATTACCCGATGATGGATGCCATGCGACGTGAATTGGCCGGCGCCCGTGGATGATGTAACACGCCCCTGGATGCTGGCGCTTGATACTTCGAACCAGATCGCCTCGATCGCTCTTGCGCCGGTTGGTGTCGAGGGAGCCGGTGTTGGTGCCGAAATCACCTGGGATGCCGGACGCCGCCAGACGACAACCGTGCTGAACCAGGTGGACCATCTGATGCGGTTGGCCGGGATCGAGGTAGACCAGCTTGGAGCGGTAGCAATTGCGACCGGGCCGGGGTCGTTCAATGCGCTGCGGGTCGGTATGAGCGTTGCCAAAGGGTTGGCGTTTGCGCTGGATATTCCGATTTTTGGTATCGGTACGCTCGACGCGGCGGCAATGGGTGTGTCGCTAGCCGGCAAGCCGGTGCGGGCGTTCCTCGATGCCGGTCGTGGGCGGGTTGTTTCCGGTGATTATCGTTCGGGCCGACAGGGGTTCGAGTTGCGGGGGCCGCTGGTCCACCGGACGCTCGAAGACCTGACCGAAGGCATCATTGAACCGACCGTGCTCGCCGGCGAACTGTCTGATGCCGACCGGGAGCGGTTGCGCGGTGAACAGCATGTGATCCTGCCCTGGCCGGCGCAATCGCGACGACGGGCATCGATGCTGCTGGACCTTGCAGCGCGTCGCTGGCAGGATGGCGAACCGGATGATTTGTTAGCATTGGAACCGATCTACGTTCATTCTCAGCCGGCAGCGGCAACCACGGAGCGGAAATTGTGAAGCTGGCAATCGAGCTAATGCAACAGGAAGACATTGCCGAGGTCTCACGGGTGGATCATATCTGCTTCACCAATGCCTGGCCGCAATCTGCCTACCGGCGAGAACTCAAGAACACGGTGAACAACTATTACATCGTGTTGCGGGACTACGCCGACACGCCGGAGCCGGCGCGTGGGGCGCAATCGGAGTCCCGAGGCGGACTCAACCTGTTGCCATTTCGCCGGAAGCAGACGGAGTCCCGGCCCAGCGCGCCGATCATTGGATTTGCCGGCATGTGGCTGCTGCTGGATGAGGCGCACGTGACGACGATTGGCGTCCTGCCTGAACATCGTGGCAAGGGATTGGGCGAACTGCTGCTGGTGAACCTCTTCCAGGCGGCCATGCGTCGCGATGCCGAGTGGGTGACGCTGGAAGTGCGCGTATCCAATGAAGCTGCCCAGTCGCTCTACACCAAATATGGCTTCACCCGCCAGGGAATCCGCCGGGGCTATTACAGCGACGATGGCGAGGACGCCTACATTATGTGGTCACCGTCGTTGCGCGAGCCGGAGACGATTGCCCGGATGAATGCGCTGACGAGCGTGCTCGAAGAACGCTTGCAGGACGATCTCTACCGGAACGTTGGAGCAAAACAGGGACAGGTCAGCCGATGAACATCCTGGCGATCGAATCATCCTGTGACGAGACATCGGCAGCGGTAGTCCAGGAAGGGCGTTTTGTCCTTTCCAACGTCATTGCCTCGCAAAACGAGATTCATTCCCGGTACGGTGGCGTCGTCCCGGAGCTTGCATCGCGCCGGCATATCACGGCCATTGTCCCGGTGTTGCAGGAGGCATTGGAGATAGCCAGGATCGACCGGTCGGCCATCGACGCCATCGCTGTTACCGAGGGACCGGGCCTCGCCGGGGCGCTGCTGGTTGGCGTCAACGTGGCCAAGACGCTGGCATTCGCCTGGCGGAAGCCGTTGGTGCCGGTCAACCATCTTGAAGGACACATGTATTCCACCTGGCTGGTCGCGCCGGGCATGGCTGCTACCGAACCGCCGGCGTTTCCTGCCCTCTGTCTGATCGTCTCCGGCGGACATTCTGAACTGATTCTGCTGCAGAAGCACGGAACCTATGAGATACTCGGCCGCACACGCGACGATGCCGCCGGCGAAGCGTTTGACAAGGGCGCTCGTATTCTCGGGCTTGGCTATCCGGGTGGGCCGGTCATCCAGAAGGCATCCGAGGGCGCAAGGCCGGTGGTGGACTTTCCCCGGGCATGGCTCGGTGACAGCTACGATTTTTCCTTTTCCGGCTTGAAGACGGCCCTGTTGCGCGAATGTGAGCAGTATCAACCAGTGCGTCCACCGAGGCGACGGGATGGTGCCAGGCGTCAACAGCCGACTGAACCATTCCCCGAACATCGCCCTCCGGAATACGTTGCCAACATGCCGGTCAACCAGCTTGCCGCTTCCTATCAGGAGGCGATTGTCGATGTGCTGGTGGAGAAGACGATACGGGTAGCTAACGAACAGCATGTGTCCAGCATCATGATCGCTGGCGGGGTTTCTGCCAATGGATTGCTACGCCAACGGCTCGCCAGCCGTGCCCAGGTTCCGGTCCATGTGCCGGAATTGCAATTCTGCACCGATAACGCCGCGATGATCGCTGCTGCTGCCTACCAGGCGGTACGCCGGGGAGCATCTGCCGGGATGGATATGGACGTGGCCGCCCAGCTGCCGCTCTCCAGCTTGCAAGGAGTCCGAGTCATTGACCGCACCCAACCCGTTCGCTAGCGCCGGCGAACATGAAGCAGATCTGGCGCTGGCAATTTCAACCGCACGGGCAGCCGGTGCGCTGTTGCGAGAACGTCAACGTGAGATCCTGAATGTTCGCCACAAGGGTGTTGTCGACCTGGTGACCGATGCTGACCTTGCCAGCGAGGCGTTGATCGCCGGCATGCTGGCAACCGCCCGGCCGGATGACGGATTGCTGGCGGAAGAAGGAAGCGGCGCAGGCAGGGAGCCGGTGAACAGCCGGCGATGGATTGTCGACCCGCTGGATGGCACGACCAACTATGCGCATGGGTATCCGCTGTTTGCCGTTTCGATCGCCCTTGAAGTCGCCGGGAGTGTGACGGTTGGCGTCGTCTATGTGCCGGTGCTTGATGAGATGTTTGCAGCGGCAGCCGGTGGTGGGGCATGGTTAAACGGTGCGCCGATAGCCGTGTCTGCGACTGACGCGCTGATTGACGCGATGCTTTGCACGGGATTCGCCTACGATCCGGACGTTCGCGATTTGAACTATCCGCACTGGAACGCATTTGTCGACCGTGCCCAGGCAGTCCGCCGGGATGGAGCAGCCGCGCTCGATCTTGCCTACGTTGCCTGTGGACGCTATGACGGATACTGGGA
>CAZRNC010000117.1:0-8081 GCA_964601285.1 uncultured Thermomicrobiales bacterium
GAGGGCACGCGTGGATGCGTGTTCGACAAGGTCGACGCCGGCACGACGGTGAACGTTGGTGTGATTCAGGGTGGGACCAAGCGCAACGTTGTCGCGGCTTCTGCCGAGGCGCTGGTTGACCTTCGGGTGACGTCGCTATCCGAAGCTGACAGGGTTGTCCCCCAGATTCTCAATGCCACGGCATCGGTAGCGGGCGCAACGGTCGAGGTTTCTGGCGAATTGAACCGTCCGCCGATGGAACGCACCGAGACGATTGTCGAACTGTTCGAGCGGGCGCGAGAAATCGGCAAGACGATTGGTCAGGACCTCACCGAGGCGGCAACCGGTGGCGGCTCCGATGGAAACTTTACTGCAGCCATAGGTGTCCCGACACTCGATGGACTTGGAAGCCCTGGTGACGGTGGTCACGCGGATCACGAGCATATCGAGGTTGACAAACTCGATGATCGCACTGCGCTGATTACCGCGTTGCTGGTGAACCTCTAAGCGGAACCTCAGCTGACATAACATTGCGATTGACCTGACCGGTCTGCACGGTAGCCCCGAGCAGACTGGTCAGCACTTCGCCGAGCGCATTGACTGCTGCGTCGACGTTGCCGGCGGTAGCATCAAACCCGTCGACCGGAATGAACAAGGTCGATGCATCCGGGCCGACAAGTGCCAGGCGGGATTGTCGCCAGACCCAGCGACGGGTGCGGACGCTTTGCCCGGCGACGTAGATGATTTCACCTTCGTCCGGTTCTTCAGGCTCACCTTCGCCCATCGGCAGAAACGCATCACCCGGCACGGACGGGCGGACCGTTAGCCCATCGATAGTTTCCATGTCATGACATCCCATGGGGACGAGGTAGGTGAGCGAGACGGCATTGACAAGATCCACGACCGGGTGGATTGAAGGCAGTGGTTGCTCGCGAACAACCCGCTTGGCAAGCGCTTCAATGGACGATGGATATTTGCTGGCCGACCAGCCAAGGCTTGAAAACGTGCTCCGCCAAACACCGATTGCCGGGTGTGCTTTCAGATCGGTCCCGGCGAGGACGGTTCGTGCCCGTTGTTCAGCGCCGCGCAGGAGTTCCTCGATCTCGCTTGTGTGCTGGTTGTCAGATGTGAATGACGTAGCAACCCAGCCAACTATGTAATCCGGAAACTGTTCAAAAACCTGTTCTGCAACGGAGAATGTCCAGGTGCTCATCCTGCTGGCTCTGTTTCTTCGGGCGCAGCAGTGATCGCGTTGATGACGCCGGAAACGAATGCCTGCATCTGTGGTCTGGAGAGCGCTCCAACCGAGCCGTCAACTGGATTGCCCTGATAGAACGCAACGACGGTTGGCAAGCTCGTGATTCGCATCGCCTGGGAAATCTCAGGCTCTTCGTCGGTGTTGACCTTGACGAACTTGACCCGGCCCTGATATTCGCCGGCAAGTTCTTCGAACACCGGTGCCATCTGTTGGCATGGACCGCACCATGCTGCCCAGAAATCGACGATGACCGGGAGTTCGGATTCGAGCACCTCTGCCTGAAATGTGTCGCGGGTGGCGTCGACGATCAGATCAACCTTGGCTGCCTTCTCTTCCGCTTCGCGACGTTCACGTGCCGCTGCCAACTCCAGTGCAGCCGCTGTCTCGTCGATCTCACCAAGCGTCTTGCGCTTCAGGATCTCGAAACTGTCTGGTTCGCTGTCAAATCGAATAGCATAGCCATCGCAGAAATTGGTGCAAGGACCAGGACACTCTCCGCAGAGCGTCGAATCAATGACGACGTCGCCGGTCGCAACCAGCGAGAATGCGTTATTCGGGCAGATCTTTGCTGGAAAACAGAGATCATAGTTCCTGTTGCATACAGCAGGATCGACAACAGCAGGCATTCCGGTTTCTCCCTTGGATCAGGACGCGTATATCTCGCCGTAGCAACAGAGGTTGTCGCGTTCTCCCTCGACCAGGCGCTCATAGAGATTCAACATTGCTGCGCCAACTGTGTGCCATGAGAAGCGGATGGCGGCCTGCCGTGCGCCCACCTGCAGGGTTGCGCGATACTGCCGGTCGGTGATGATACGTTCGAGCGGGTCCGCTGCTGCCCGTGCATCCCCACCAGGAACCAGCAGACCGCTGACTCCCTCTTCGACAGTGAATTTCATGCCGCCCACCCGGGTGGCAACTACCGGCAGCCCGCATGCCATCGCCTCAACGGTCACCAGCCCAAATGATTCGTAGCGTGAGGTGACAGCGCAAACGGTGGCGGCAGCATAGTACAGCGGCAGGAGGTCTTGCGGTTGTGAGCCGACGAGCAGCAAGTCGTCGAGGATGCCGAGTTCGGTTGCTTGCTCGATCACTGGCCGCAGGTCACTTCCGGGTTGTGTTGTGCCGTCTGGCTGCTGGATAAGTGTGCCGCCGATGAAGACGAGCTTCGGTGGGAGCGTTCCAGTCCAGTCGCGCGACCGCAGCTCGGCAAACGATTCGAGCAGCATGTCGATGCCCTTGATTGGATCAATGCGCCCGACAAAGAGCACCAGCGGATTGTCTGGCAAGCCAAGCGCCCGGCGTGCAGCAACCACATCGGTTGGCTGGAACCTGCTCAGGTCAATGCCAGGTGGGATGGTGCAGATGTGCGAGTTATCTGCTCCGAGCGTCCAGATCAGCTCGGCACGTTCGTCCGGATTTGGTGCCACGACGTTATCAAGGACGTCCAGCAATCGCTTCTCGATCTGCACGCGCAAGGTTGATTCGTGATGGTGCGTATCGGAAACGCGGTTCTTCAGGTGTGCAAGCGTGTGATACATGTGGACAGTTGGCGCGTTGATGTAGCGGCCCAGCAGGTGAGCTACCCAACCGGATAGCCAGTAGTGGCTGTGGATGACGTCGTAGCGTACGCCCTCGCGCAGCGAGAACAGCGCGACCTCGCTGGCGAATTCCGGGAGGTAACAGAACAGGTCGTCCTTTGGAACATCGTCGACGGGCCCGGCTTCAATGTTGATGACACGGACCTGTTCGCTGATGTCTACGATCTCCGGAGTTGCTTCGTCGTATCGCCGCGTGAAGATATCGACGTGAACTCTCGATGCTTCAAGCTGGCGGGCAAGCTCGCGGACATAGACAGTCAACCCGCCGGCGTCCTTGCCGCCGAGCATGGCGAGTGGAGAAGTATGAACCGAGATCATCGCAACACGTTGGACGTGTGAGACTTTCGTCAGTATCCGCGTATTCTGCTGAGACTCAGCTACCAGCAACCTGCCGGTTCCCTTCGGTGTTCGGTTAACGCCCGGCTGTCTTCACCAGAGACATATCCGGGCACCGGATCTCGCAGGGCAATCTGGATTGCCCTGCGACAATGCCTGTAACGACCGGGATAGGGGGTTTTATTCCCCTAGGCAATCTCAGGCTCAATCAGTCCATAATCGCCATCGCGCCGGCGATAGAGGACGTTGACCTGACCGGAATCGGGGTTGAAGTAGACGAAGAAGTCATGGCCGAGGAGTTCAAGCTGCTCGATCGCCTCGTCGGTTCCCATCGGCGCCATATCGAAGCGCTTGGTGCGGACAATTCGTCCAGCTGGCTCGATTTCCGCAGCGGCTGCGACAGCATCTTGCTCGATGGCAAGCTGCGAGAGGCTGGTCGCTCGCCGGCCGCGCTGAATCTTGCGGTCGCGGTATCGACGAATCTGACGTTCCATCTTGGTAACAGTCTGATTGACGGCGGTCAGGAGATCATGGTTCCAGACCTCAGACCGCAGAATGTTACCCGGTAGTGCGATGGTGAACTGGGCGACAAACTGCTCGCCGCCACTACGTGGCTTGACTGAGCGTATTTCCAGTTTGACGTCGGTTGGGTTCTCCTGAATCCGCTCCAGCCTGCTGATGCGTTCCTCGATGTGTTCGCGCTGGCCATCAGTGAGCCGGACATTCTGGGTATTGATCTGAGCTTCCATGAGATTCCAACCTTCTCCATCAAACTTGCGCCGGCAAGCCGGCTGATACAAATGTCGTACCGGCGCCCGCGGAGGGATTCGAACCCCCGACACAGGGCTTAGGACGCCCCTGCTCTATCCCCTGAGCTACGCGGGCAGCGCGCTGGTGTTGTTTGGATTCTACCGCCTGGGCGATGGAATCTTCTAGGCATTGCCTATCCCGATCATGGCGCGACAAATCGACCGGTGCTATACTCTACCCGTTATCGGGGAGTGGCGCAGCCCGGCAGCGCGCCGCGTTCGGGACGCGGAGGTCGGAGGTTCAAATCCTCTCTCCCCGACCATCAAGCAGCAAGGAGAGAGCGGCTAGCCCGCTCTTTTTTGTGTCCGCAAGGAGAAGAGGTGGCGATGGACCCGGAAATTGCCCAACGCCTGCGCCGGTTGCCGGCTGTCCACGATGTCACCTCGGATCCCCGGATTGCTTCACGATCGGCCGGAACATCTGAACGAATCGTTACCGACATCGTGCGGACTGCGATTGACCGCGCCAGGTCTGCAATTGTCGACGGGGTGGAAGTCGACCGCCAGCAGGTTGTTGACCTGGTGGTTGCGGAACTGGAAACCCTGTTTGGCGAGCAATCGAACCTGGTGATCAATGCGACCGGTGTTGTGATTCATACCAACCTCGGACGATCTCCCGTATCCCGTGCTGCCGCCGAATCAATGGCTGCGGTTGCCATGCATTACCAGGCGTTGGAAATGAAGCTGGAAACGGGTGAACGGGGCGGACGCGGCGAGGCTGTCAGCAATTTGATGCGGGTGCTGACCGGCGCCGAGCGGACGCTGGTGGTGAACAACAACGCTGCTGCGGTCATGCTGACGTTGGCTGCAACCTCTACCGGACGGGAAGTTATCGTTTCTCGCGGTGAGGCCGTTGAGATCGGCGGAGGGTTCCGGATTCCGGACGTGTTGCGCCAGAGCGGAGCATCTCTCGTCGAAGTTGGCACCACAAATCGAACCTACATCCGCGACTATCAGCAAGCGACAACTGATAACACAGCCGCATATCTCAAGGTCCACTCCAGCAATTTTGCCGTCTCCGGGTTTACCAGCAGCGTGCCGGTCGGCGCGCTTGCGCCAATTGCTGCGGAAAACGGTGTCCTGCTTATTGAGGACGCCGGTAGCGGTTGCCTGATCGACACTCGCCAGTTCGGGCTTGATGCTGAACCCATGCTTGCCGACAGCATCGCGGCCGGCGCGGACGTTGTCTGCGCGTCGGGAGACAAACTCCTCGGCGGTCCGCAGGCCGGATTGATCCTGGGCAAGGCGGCAATTGTTGACCAGATCGCACGGCATCCGCTGGCAAGATCACTCCGGGCAGACAAGACCTGTCTTGCCGGTCTGGAGACGACGTTGCGACACTACCTGCGAGGCGAAGCGACTGAGACGATACCAGTCTGGTGGGCGATCTCCCGGACCAGTGAATGGCTGGAGCAGCGAGTACAAAGCTGGGTCGCCGCTATCGGGCATCCGGCAGTGTCGGTCGTGACCACCAAGTCCACAATCGGCGGCGGATCGCTTCCCGGAAAGACTCAACCATCCTGCGGATTGGCCATTCGTCTGGAGCAACGCTCGGCTAGCGATGTGGCGAAAGCGTTGCGAACGGGCCGTCAACCTGTCATCTCACGAGTTCACGACGACACGGTGGTTCTGGATGCTCGCACTGTATTGCAAGACGAGGACGCTGCTGTCGTCGAAGCCGTTCGAGCCGTGCTGAACTAGAAGCTGGCCGTGCGGGAGTCCTTGAAGTAGGGGCTTGTTTCAGGGTCGAAGCGGCGGCGGTCTTCGGCAAGGTCGGTGAGTTGCCGGACCAGTTGCAGCACCTCGGCAGTATCGCCACTGGCTTTGGCTGCTGCAAGGTCACGACGCACCTGTGACTCCTTCAACAAATGACGCGAACGGGAAAGCGTCTGGATTGCCTGTCCAATGTCCTTTCGAACGAGACCGGGCGACCAGTCGGTTCGATCGGGAGTGTCTCTAAGCAGCTCCGACGCATACTCCTGGATCGGCTCCGAGACCGTCTCGAGCAAGTCTGAACCGCCGGACGATGGCAATGTCTTTAGAATCTCCCGGTTGCGGGCATCGATCAAATCATCCGGGTTGATCGCTTCTAACAGTTCCGGCCAGGAATCAATGACCAACCGGTGTCGTAGCAGCAGCGCAAAGAGGTGTCGCTCGGGGTCTCGTGCGACCGGACGATCCCGCGAGGGCACGGCTCTGGCTTCTTGCGATGAGCGTCGCCGCAGGGCAGACCTGATGTCGGTGTCCTTGTAGCCAAGCAAACGGCCTGCCAACCCGACATAATGCGATAGGATCGCCTGATCTCTGATCTCACGTAGATGCGGGACGACAATCTCGTGGAGCGCATCTGCCCTTGCGGCCGGCGTTGGCTCGACATTGGCCAACTGGCGGGTCAGGACATACTCAACCAACGGAACAGCATGACGCAGTGCGTTGTCCCAGGCTGCCTGGTCGGTACGTATCATTTCGTCCGGGTCCTTGCCGCCGGTAAGCGCCACGATCCTGACTTCGGCATCGAGTGCGCGTTCGAAGCTGATCAGGTTGCGACCATCAACAACAACGGTGTTGTCGTCAGAGAAGCTCTCCCGGACAGCATCAATCGCCCGCATCGTTGCCATCTGACCGGCGGTGTCGGCATCCAGCGCAAGGAAGACACGATCAACGTAGCGACGAATTGAGCTGACTTGCTGTGAGGTGAGCGCCGTGCCCATTGAAGCCACGGCGTGGGTATAGCCATACTGATGGGCCGCAATCGCGTCCATGTAGCCCTCGACGACGATCAATGAGCGTTCTCGACGAATACTCTCCTGCGCGCGGTCAAGCGCATACAGCAGTTCGCTCTTGTTGAAGATCGGGGTCTGTGGCGAGTTGAGGTATTTCGGCATTTCGTCGCCGAGCGCGCGTGCTCCAAACCCGATGGTGCGGCCACCTCGGTTGCGAATCGGGAAGATCAGCCTGTTTCTGAACCGGTCGTAGACCCGGCCGGATTCGTTCCGGGAAAGTAACCCTGCTTCCAGCAAGAGGCTGTCGTCGGCATCACCTCGCCGCAACAGGTGGCTTCGCAGGGCATCCCATGACTCGAGTGCGAATCCCAATCCAAACTGCTCAGCGGTCTGGCGGTCGACACCACGCCGTTCCAGCAGGTCACGGGCAGGTTGTCCCGCCGGTGAAGTCCAGAGCATGCTCGAGAAGTAGACGCCGGCCCGCTCAACCAGGTCAATCAACCGTTCCTGGTGAGCATCTTTTTCTGGATTCTTCGGCGTGTATGAGGTGATCTCAACACCGGCACGTTCAGCGAGGCGGGTCATTGCGTCACCGAAGTCGAGGTTCTCGGTGTCCATGATGAAGGAGAAAATGTCGCCGCTCTTACCGCAGCCGAAACAGTGGTAGGACTGCGACTCGGGGAAGACGACAAACGAGGGCGTCTTCTCGTTGTGAAACGGGCATAGCCCCTTGAAGTTGCGTCCAGCCTGCCGGAGCTGGGTGCGAGTTCCGATCAGCTCAACAACGTCGATTCGTTCCTTGATCCGGGAGACAGTGTCGCCGGCCATAGTGCACTCCTTAGCGGGAAGAGAGGAGCTCTGAGTGGAGCTGTATTGCAAATCGGTCGGTCATGCCGGCAACTGCATCGGCAGCCCGGCGTTCAATCGATTCTCCGGCAACCCGAAGCGGACCGTACTTTTCGATCAACTCCGGCTGTTGAACCATCAATTCAAACAGGTCGACAACGACCTGACCGGCGAACTTCGTTGGCTCAAGGTCGTTGACCGGCCGGTAGACCCGTTCAAACAGCATGTTTCGGAACAGGTTTGCTGCCTCAGTGACCCCGCCGGACATCTGGACGACTTGCCGTCCGGCAACCTGCTTGTCGAGGTTCCCTTCGGTGGAGGCGATGACGTCCATCACCAGTGTGTTGATCCGGGTGCTGTGGCGATCTCCGAGCCGCTCGCGGACCAATGCTGGCAGGTCGGATTCGTTCAGGATGCCATTGCGAACGGCGTCGTCGAAGTCATGATTCATATAGGCAATCGAATCGCTGATCTTGACCAGTTGGGCCTCGGCCGTTGCCGGCGTGCCTGCCATCTCTCCGGTGATCTGCTG
>CAZRNC010000118.1:0-2845 GCA_964601285.1 uncultured Thermomicrobiales bacterium
GTCAAGTTTGTCGATCCTGATTGTCATTCGTGGGAGAGCGGCCCTCGCCTACGAGTCGCTGCCCCGAATGGCATCCACCAGCCAGGAACGTTCAACCTCGATCTGGTCACCGGACTCGAGGTCTTTCAATGCGACGACGCCGCGCTCGATCTCGTCCGGCCCAAGCACAACGGCCCAGGGGATATTCTTCCGGCCGGCGTACCGGAACTGCTGCCCCAGTCCACGCCCCAATTCCAGGAACGTCTCTGTCTTCAACCCGGAGCGCCGAAGCTCGGTCGCCAGGGCCAGCGAGGCAGGCACCGTCGACTCGTCAAACAGCGTCACCAGGACATCGCTGACGCTGCCGGAAATGTTCAACAGGTTCATCTCTTCAGCAAGCACGGTGATGCGTTCGATACCCAACGAGATACCGGTCGCCGCCAATGGCTGTTTCGAGAAGCGGCTGACCAGTCCGTCATACCGGCCGGCACCAGCGACCGAGCCGATATTGCCCTCACGCACCGTCGCCTCGTACACCGGACCGGTGTAGTAGCCAAGTCCACGCGCCAGTGCCAGATCCAGCTCATAGGTATCCGCCGGCACGCCAAGCGCCGCCAGGTAGTTGAACAGATCAGAAAGCTCACCAATCGCCTGCCGGGCGATGTCGATGCCGTCGAGTTGCGTTGCAATCTTCGAAAGCATTTCATCGGGCTTACCGGTCGTCGCAAGCAGCTCGATGATCTTGCCGGCCGTTGAACCGTCAACTCCAATCGCTTCGATTTCTCCGATTACGCCGTCTGCACCGATCTTGTCCAGCTTGTCGATCGCACGATAGACCGACCCTGATTGCGATTCATCAACGCCGGCATAGCGGGCAAAGCTCTCCAGCAGCTTGCGGTGGTTGATCCGCACGACGAAGTTCGGCATGTTCACCGACTGGAGCGACTCGACAACAATCGAGACAACATCGGCATCGGCGAGCATCGAACTGGTGCCAACGATGTCCGCGTCGCACTGCCAGAACTCACGGAATCTGCCCCGTTGCGGACGGTCCGCCCGCCAGACGGGCGCGATGTGATAACGCTTGAACGGGAAGACCAGTTCGTTGCGATGCAGGGCAACATAGCGGGCAAGCGGCACGGTCAAATCGAACCGCATGCCAACTTCCCGGCCACCCTGGTCCTCGAAGTGGTAAATCAGCTTCTCGTCATCAATGTTCCCGGTGAGGGTCTCGTAATACTCCAGCACCGGTGTGTCGATCGGCTCGAACCCATGATGCTCGAACACCCCGCGAAACCGGTTGATGATCTCCTGGCGGAGCATCATCTGCTCGGGCAGGAAATCTCGGAATCCTCGGAGAATCTGCGGGTTCTGCACGGTGTTGTTCCTTCAGTTGACGCATCCAACCAGTCGCGGGCACGATGATACCAGTGACGACAGCCTACTTCGTCACTTCGTAGACCAGATGGCCAAGCTCACCGGCAATCAGTTTGTCCATCGCCAGCGTCACGGCGTTCGACGAACCAGGCGTCGAAAAGACCAGCCGGCCACGATAGACCCCCGCCGTCGCTCGCGAAAGCATCGCGGCAGCGCCAATCTCGTCCCAGCTCAGCATCCTGAACAATTCGCCGAACCCGACCAGTTCCTTTTCCAGTTTTCGTGAAACGACATCGTAGGTGGTATCCCGGCTGGAAATGCCGGTCCCACCGTTGAAGAGGATCGCCTGGCACTCTTCCTGGTCACAAAAGTGATCCATCAGGTCAGCAATCTCGTCCGGCTCATCCGGCACCACCCGGTAGCCAACAATCGAATGGCCAGCTTGTTCCAGCCGCTCAACCATGATCCGGCCGCTCTTGTCAGTCTCAAACGTCCGGGTATCACTGACGGTAATCACCGCACAGCGAATCGAATCCGGCGCAGCGCTTCGATGCGCCTCGGTCGATGCACTCATGGATCCTCCTTGTTGCTATTGATGCGTCAGTCCAGCGTGAGGTTTTCATACTGCCGGCAGGCAACGACTGCGCCGGCACGGTTCAACGTGATGGCAAACAGGTCGACACGCCACCATGATTCAGCATACTCCGGATGTTGTTCGATATAGCTCAAGGCGGCGCTCATAATCCGCTCCAGCTTTCGCCGGCCGACGGTCTCATCAGCTACGCCAAACGCGGTGCCAGTGCGTGCTTTCACCTCGATAAAGACCAGCACCTCGCCATCAAGCGCAATCAGGTCGATCTCACCAAAGCGCGTCCGGAAGTTGCGGTCGAGCAGTTGCCAACCTCGCGAAACTACCTCGTCAGCAATCCCCTGTTCGGCACGCGCCCCGCGAGCCGCCCGGGGATCAGGAGCGTTCAAGGGCCTCCGCCACCGGTCGGAAACTACGCCGGTGATGTGCACTGACACCCAACTCGGCAATCGCCCGTCGGTGTGCTGCGGTGCCGTAGCCCTTGTGCGTTGCAAACCCGTATCCGGGCACACTGGCATCAAGCCCGATCAGGATGTTGTCGCGATGGACCTTGGCAACGATCGATGCCAGCGCAATCGATAGGCAAAGACGGTCTCCACCAATCACCGGGTGACACCTGCAATCAAGCCCTTCGACCGGGAACGCATCGACCAGTGCATACTCCACACCGACCAGCGCCCGCACAGCATCAGCCAGCGCACGCTGGTTTGCCTTGCCGACGCCACAGCGATCGATTTCGACAACCGGAATCTCGACGACCGCATAAGAGATGCCAACCGAATCCAGCACTTCGCGTATTGCTGCCCGGTGCTGGTGATTGAGCTGTTTGCTGTCTCTGGGAGTCAGGCCATGACGGTTCAGGGTGCGGGTCAAGCGTCCCCGGATACGCGGATCCTGCGG
>CAZRNC010000118.1:2855-8061 GCA_964601285.1 uncultured Thermomicrobiales bacterium
CTGCGGCAAAACCAGTGCCGCCGCGACCAGCGGTCCCGCCCAGGCACCGCGGCCAACTTCGTCCACGCCGGCAACAACCGCATGGCCGCTGGCCCAGGCTGCCTTTTCAAATCGCAATGTTGGCGAACGCAACGAAGCCCGGCGTGCTGGCACACCGGGATTCGGAGAGGTCATGAATGGGGGCCGGTCTACTTAAGGACCGAGCCGGCTGGTCGACGTCGCTCACGAATACGGGCGGCGCGGCCGGTGCGTCCTCGCAGGTAGTAGAGCTTTGCCCGGCGAACGCGGCCGTGGCGCAGCACTTCGATCCGGTCAACGCGAGGGGAGTTCAACAGGAACGTTCGCTCGACGCCGATGCCATGCGAGGCAATACGGCGAACGGTGAAGTTCTCGTTGATGCCGCCACCACGGCGGCGAATCACGACACCTTCAAACGCCTGAAGACGCTCGCGAGTGCCCTCGACGACCTTGGCAAAGACGCGGACGTTATCTCCGGGACCGAAGTCCGGAATGTCATCGCGAAGAAAACTGCTTTCGATTTCCCGAATCGTGTCCACCATTGCGATATCCCCTGCCTGTCGCCCGGTTGCTGTAGATCATCAATCATGCATCAAATATCCCGCACACGGCGGGAACACTGGATTCTAGCATATGCCGGCGCTACGGCAAAGATGCTGTCAATTCGCGATGCGTCAGCGCATCCAGCACCGACGCCGCCGTCTCATACCGCCCGAACGAGGGCATGATGTAGACACCATGCACCATGTCGCGGGATTCGAGCAGCAGCTCCTGGGCAATCTTGACGCCTTCGGTCCGACCCTGGTTGCCGGCCTTGCGCATTCGTTCCCGTGCCTGCTCGGTCGGCCGGATACCCGGCACTTCGTTGTACAGGAACTCGGCGTGCCGGTGACTCTGCAACGGCAGGATGCCGATCAGCACCGGAATTGGAATCGGCCCGTACTTCCGTTGGTAGATATCCAGGAAGTCCGTCCAGGTCGACATCTCGTAGATCGGCTGGGTCATGATGAAATGCCCACCTGCGGTGATCTTGCCGTGCAGCCGGTCCGCTTCCTCTTCAAGGTCGACCCGCGTAGGATCACAGGCAACCGCAATCGTGAAGCTCGCCTTACGGCCCAGCGGCGATCCCGCCGCATCAGTGCCCTCGTTCATTGCCCGGAGCACCTTCACCAAACCAATCGAATCGATGTCGTAAACGGGCGTCACGTTCGGGTAGTCGCCGAGGCTCGGCGGATCACCGGTCAATGCAATGATGTTCCGGACACCCATCACATGCGCACCGATCAGGTCGGATTGCAGCCCCATCAGGTTGCGGTCACGGGTGGTGAAATGGAGAATCGTCTCGACGCCAACCTGTTGCTGGATCATGTAACACAGCGCCAGCGCGCTCATCCGGATGCGGGCCATCGGTGAATCTGCCACGTTGACCGCATCAACGCCGGCGTCCTTCAATAGCTGTGCGCCGGCAAGCACCTTCTCCGGATTGAGACTCCGCGGCGGATCGGCTTCGATCGCAACGACAAACTGCTTGCCGAGCTTCTTGCCGAACTCGGTTGGCTCGTCCGGCGGCAGCAGGTCAAGCGTCTCGCGCGGTGCAGCGATCGTGATCTCTGCAGGTTTGCGATCAACTCCGGACTTGCGGTCCAGCACGTCACGCATCGAACGGATATGGTCCGGTGTCGTGCCGCAACACCCGCCGACCAGGTTGACACCGAACTCCAGCGCCTCTTCAGCAAACTTCGCCATGTAGTCAGGAGATGATGGATAGATCAGCCGGTCGCCGATCTGGGACGGCCAACCAGCGTTCGGTTGTCCAGAAATCAGGGTTGTCTCATCGAGCGTGTTGCGATAACCCCGGAGAACCCGCAAGACACCATGCGGCCCGACACTGCAATTCACCCCGATGACATCAACCTTCAGGTCACGAAGCTTCAGGGCGACTTCTTCGACACCCTGACCGGCTACTGTCCGGCCATCGGCCAGAAACGTCATCTGGGCAACCACCGGCAGGTCGCTGACCTCGCGGGCAGCCTCGACTGCCTCGACCATCTCCTCGAGCGAGCCAATCGTTTCGATCATCAAGAGGTCTACGCCACCTTCGATCAACCCGGAAATCTGCTCCCGGAAGGCGGCACGGACCTCGCGCGGGTCCATCATGCCCACCGGCGGCAGCGTCCGCCCGGTCGGGCCGACCGAGCCGGCAACGAACACCTCACGACCGCTCACTTCCCGGGCATCGCGTGCATGCTTGGCACCACGGAAGTTGATATCCCGCACCCGGTCTCCCAGGCCGTGCTGTTCCAATTTGAAGAAGTTAGCGCCAAAGGTGTTGGTTTCGATAATGTCGGCACCCGCGGCGATGTACTCCCGGTGGATGTCAATCACCATATTTGGGTCGGTCAGGTTCAGTTCGTCAAAACAACCGTCCATGGCTACGCCACGCTCGTATATAAACGTCCCGGTTGCCCCATCACAAAGCAACGGACCGGATCTGATTCGCTCTAAAAATGGGTGGGTCAAGAGGTTTCTCCATGCGCATACGGTGAGGAATTGGTGGACAGCACCATTCGCCGGATTGTAGCATCCGTGGTACCTTCTCGGGTTGAACGTCCGACGTCGCGTGCCTATGCACGCCGATGGCACAACCTTTCGATCACTTGTTCGTTGTAGTGATTGGAGGGCAGTGATGGAAAGGTCTGTCATGTCATCCGAAGAGGATGCATGGGTTAGCCGGGCTCGCGCGGGCGACCAGGCCGCGTTTGAAGCCATATTTCAACGCTACGAGAGACAGATCTACAGCTTTGCCTACCGAATGATGGGCAACGCTGATGATGCGTTCGACCTTACCCAGGAATGTTTCATCAAGGCCTATCGCAATCTGGAGAAAACCAGCGGCGATCTCAATGTCTCCGCCTGGTTACACAGGATCGCTTCGAACTCCTGCCTGGATGTTCTCCGGCGACGTCAGCGAATTCGCTGGCTCCCCTGGGAAAACGACCGGCACGAGACGCTGTTGCCGGCATACACGCCGGACGACCCGGAAGCGATGCTGGTCTCCAGCGAAACCCGGCAGGATGTGCAGTTCGTGTTGAACGAAATGTCCCACCGGAACCGGTTGGCGCTGCTCCTCCGTGAATTTGAAGGAATGTCCACTGAAGAGATCGGCGAAGTCATGGGGCTTTCGCGGTCTGCGGTGAAGTCGGTGTTGTTCCGTGCTCGTGAAGAGTTCCGGAAAGTCTACATCGCAAAGTATGGCGAGATGCGGTAATGGCTGACAAAGGCACATGCAACAACTACAGGGAACTCCTGTCAGCGTATCTCGACGGCGATCTCTCGCCGGGCGAGCGGACAGAGTTGCTCCAGCATCTCTCCGGTTGTGCGGATTGTCGGAAGCTGCTCGAGGAATACCGCAACGCCGGCAGCAGGATTCGTGGCCTGCCTCCGGTTATCGTTCCCGATTCGCTCACGGCCGCTGTCTACATGCACACCGTCGACGCACCACCCCGGCGACTGCGGACCATCACAAGCAGGATGGCCTATCCAACTGCAGCGGTTGCAGCCGTGCTGCTGGTGTTTGTCGTTGCCGCATTCCTGCTGGTCGATGGATACCAGCGGCGCATCGACCCGGCCGTGGTGGGTTCTACACCGTCCAACGGCGTCATGTGGCGCACCAGCGATCCGATCCGGATCAGTTTCAACAAGGATATGAACAAGGCTTCGGTAGAAGCTGCGCTCGCCATCGTGCCGACCAGCGAACGTGACCGGCTCGAACTGACCTGGGAAGGCAATACGCTCGTCATTGGCCAGAACCGTTTGCTCAAACCGGGCACAACCTACAGCGTGAGAATCACCACCGAAGCGCGGGATAAGTGGGGCAACCGGCTCACCGATAGCTTCAGCCTGGGCTTCACCACCAGCATGGATGTCGCAACAACTGACGCCACGCCTACCCCGACACAGCCTCCAGTCCCAACTGCAACGCCGGACCAGAACCGGCAGCAGGTAGTTCCAACTGCCACGCCGGGCAATCCACCACCACCTGCAGCAACCAATACCCCGGAGCCAGGTGACAACACCAATGGGGAAGGTCAGGAGCAGGTTCCGGAACAAAGTCCTCCGGATTCAGGAAATCAGCAAGGTTCTGCTGAACCGACAACGCAAGCTGAAATCCAACCAACAGCAACTCCTGAACCCACCTTGCCTCCGGCAACTGAAACACCGGAGCCAGAGCCAACGCAGGAACCAACTGCAACCGAGACAGTTGTTCCAGATGAGCCGACCGCGACGCCAACTGTAACGTTGACACCTACGGTCGAGCCGACCGCAGTTGAACCAACCGCGACCCAAACCCTGGAACCGGAACCGTCGGTGACCTCGACTCCGGACACCGTGGCAGTCGCAGGATCGTTCGGAAACGTCTACTGGCGCAACGAGGCCGTCCGGAACCATCTCGGTACACCGCTCGACCCGAGCATCGCCATCAGCGTTCAGGAGCTGGACTTTCAGCACGGGAAGATGTTGTTGAACAACACCACCGGCCAGGTCTTCCTGATGGGCGTCTCGCTGCGTTGGGAATTCCTGTACGACATCGGCGGTGGAGAATTACCAGAATTCGTCGAGATTGACAGTAGCGGCCTCTGGCAGCCCGGAGGAATCTTTGGCTACATCTGGGCCAACGACCCGGTCGTGGCCGATATGCTGGGCTACGCCGTCGCCGGCCAGGTCTACGCCTATGAGTCGGAGATTCAGAACTTCGCCAACGGCCATATGATCTACAGCGCAGACGGCTACATCTACGTCCTCTACGACAACGGCACCTGGGAGCTCTACCCCGACGCCGGCCCTCTCGTCGACGACGGGTCAGACTAGCCTCCGTTTCCTATTGCACCTGGCCCCGCAGGGGTAAGGGCGAATGCGATCACCAGTACCAACTGATTCAGGATCATCGAACGTCTGCGGAGAACAACGGCGTTCATCTGTCATCCTGAGCGAAGTCGAAGGATCTCTTTCCATGCCACGTCCACTTCGCGATGAGTGTGTCCCGTCATGCCAATCGGGGATCGTCCATCGTTCATGGCGTCTTCTCTTCCGAGGCGCAGGCAGGTGACCTGGAAAGAGATCCTTCGATTTCGGTCAGTAGTCTGACTAGCGTATCGTGTCATGCTGTTTCGCAACCCTGTAAGGGCGC
>CAZRNC010000119.1:0-8061 GCA_964601285.1 uncultured Thermomicrobiales bacterium
TTGGTCAAGAGACCCTTCACCCATGGCTTGAAGAGGTAGTAGGACACACGGTAGGTAACCGGAATGTATCCCCTGTCCTCCTGGAGCATGATCTCGCACTGCCGGTAGGTGGCAATGCGGTCCGCAGGATCTGCTTGCTCCTTACCGATAATGGTCAATTCGTCAAACTCTGCATTCGACCACGCCTGCCGCAGACCGGTGTCGCGGTTGGAGTAGAAGATGTCGAAGTAGAGGTTGTTCGGATCCGGATAGTCATGGAACCAGCGAATGAAGATCAATTGGAGACCGCGGTTCCACATTGCATCGCGGAATGCTGCCTGCTCCATAACTTCAATCTGGACGTCCATGTTGAGGGTTTCGCTGATCTGGGCGGCGAGGTCCTCAGCCATGATCTGGGAGTTGTGTGCCTCGGATCGCAGCGAGAGAACGATTTCCGGCCAGTTCGTTCCACCTTCGTACGGTGTACCTTCCAGCGCGGCCATTGCCTTTTCAGGGTCGTAATCCTGAATGCCGGCAATTTCGTCGTCGTTGAAGTGGGCAAACAGTCCCGGCGGCATCAGGGATGTCATCGGCTGGCCCTGGCCATTGGTGACGCTCACGACGCGGTCGCGGTCGATGCAGTGCGACATCGCGGTGCGGACTTCGAGAAGGTCGAACGGTTCCTTGTCAACTTCGGGAACCATGTACCAGATACCAGGATAGACGTAGCGGATCAGTTCGTCGCTGAGTACCGGGTCTGCCTGGACACGGGTCAGGTCCGGACCAGGGACGATGTCCCAGTCGCGGTCGCCGACTTCGTACGGCAGCATGCCCTGCTCGACCGGAATGACCGGCTGGACGATGCGCTGCAGTTGGACATTGTCAGCGTTCCAGTAGTTGTCGTTCTTCTCGAGTTCGACGACGGTGTTGTGGTCCCAGCGAACCAGCTTGAACGGGCCGTTGGAGACGACTTCGTCAATCAGGTTCGGGTTGGTCCAACCGTCCGGGTTGGCTTCGGCAGATGGCGGGTGGCACGGAACCGCCGCGATGTAGGCGACGATAACCGGGAACATACCGCGCGGGCCGATCATGTCAACCTCGAGCGTCCAGTCGTCAACAGCGCGGACACCAAGGGTTTCGGGGTCTGCGCCTTCCAGGTTGATCTCCTGGGCGTTCTGGATGTCATAAAGAATCGAGGCGTACGGTGCAGCCGTTGCCGGCGTGAGCAGTCGTCGCCAGGAGAATGCGAAGGTCTCGGCGGTGACATCGTCACCATTCGAGAATCCACCGTTGTTCGGACGGATGTGGAATGTCCACATCGAGGCGTCCTCGTTCGGCTCCCAGCTCTCGGCCATTTCCGGGGTGGTGAGGAAATTCTCATCAAACCCGATAAGGCCGGCCCAGATCGATGACGAGCCACCGCAGTAGAGGTTGGCATTGAAGTCATGACTTGCCGGGTCGTTGGTGAAGCCGTAGTCGTAGAAGACCTGGTCGGCGTCCATGCCAGACGGTGCTTCTGGTTCCTCGGTCTCTTCAGCCTCAGCTTCGGTAGCGGTTGGTTCTGGTTCGTCGTCTTCTTCTTCGGTCTCTTCAGCAGCAGCTTCAGTTGCGGTTGGCTCTGGAGCATCATCATCGTCGTCGTCGTCCTCTTCAGGAGCGGACGTCTCGGTTGCTGCTGGTTGTTCCGGGGCTGTCGTTGCTGTTGGGTCGTCGTCGTCATCGTCGCCACAAGCAGCCAGGAGCGAACCGGCGGCCGGAGCTGCCAGTGCCGCGCCAGCGATCTTCAGAAAGGTGCGGCGGTCAACGCCGGCACCCCTAAGGCGCTGCTCGAGCAAACGAATCTGTTCCTGATCGATGTTTACCATTCCTGTGATTCTCCTCCCACAGATGGTTCGCGATCCACCTCGTGTTGGTTGATTTCTGACGGTCGGCGCGGTTCTTGCGATAACCGCCTGGAGTTGGACCCGGTATCGCGGGGAAACTCGCTTCCCGATTGATACCTCGTTCGTCGTCCGGTCAGTCGTCCTCCTCCCACGCTACCTTTGCGGAATGCACACTAGCCGGGTCGTCATGTTCTGTTCGCCTACCCAACATACGTATCCCGGAGAGATTTGGTTGCATTCACCTCCTCCGCAGCCGCATACGAACAATCGCAGGTGTCTTGCACATGCAACGGCGGCCGGTGCGGTTGCGTTGACACCACGGATTCGTCTGTGAATCCGGCCGTTCCTCCGGTTCGTTCCGGAGAAGTGAACGGAAAGAAACTGAACGGGAATTCGATATGTGTACCGGTGTTCCGTGGTTGATTGTAAGCAGACCAGACTTTTCTCGCAACCAAGTCGCTCGCATAGTGCGGCGGTCGCGTCGTCCTGTCGCCTTGTGGCATGTCCCCGGAGCGGCTACTCTGCATAGTGACAAGCCACCCAGTGACCGGGAGTGATCTCCCGCAGCAAGGGCTCACGTTCGGCACAATCCGGCCGGGCAACCGGGCAACGTGGATGGAATCTGCATCCCGATGGCGGATTCGCCGGGCTGGGAACGTCACCTTCGAGAATGATCCGGTCTCGTTGCCGGTTTGGGTCGGCGATTGGAATCGCTGAGATGAGCGCCTGGGTATACGGATGTTTCGGAAGTTCGGTAATCGTTTTCGCCTCACCGATCTCGACCAGCTTGCCGAGATACATCACGCCAACCCGGTCGGAAATGTGGGCAACGACGGCCAGGTTGTGGGCGATGAAGAGATACGTCAGGTTGAAATCGGATTGCAGTTGGCGCAACAGGTTGAGCACCTGGGCCTGAACTGAAACATCCAGCGCCGAGACCGGCTCATCACAGATGACCAGGTCAGGGTTCATTGCCAGCGACCTGGCAATACCGATGCGCTGCCGCTGTCCGCCAGAAAACTCATGTGGGTAGCGATTGGTGAAATAACTGTTGAGACCAACAACCCGCAACAACTCTCGCACCCGTTCGCGGCGCTCGTCCTTGGTGCCGATGCCATAGATGTTGAGCGGTTCGGCGATGATCGAACCCACGGTCATTCTGGGGTCGAGCGATGCGGAAGGATCTTGAAAGATCATCTGCATCTTGCGCCGGTGCTGCCGGAGATCGGCCGCTTTGAGCGTCGAAATGTTGGTTCCGTTGAAGATGATGTCGCCGGACGTCGGGTTGTAGAGGCGGATGATCGTCTGTCCAAGCGTGGTCTTGCCACACCCTGACTCGCCCACCAGGCCGAATGTCTCGCCGCGCCTGACCTTGAACGAAACCTTGTCAACTGCCTGAATCGTCATGGCCGACTTGCGGTCCATGAATCCGCCACCGATAAAGAAGTGCTTTTTCAGTTCCTGCACTTCGAGAACGATGTCGTCATCGTCCAGAACTCGTCTTTCCATGGGTACCAGTGTTTCAGTTTCCACGCTGCTACTCAATCCCTTCCAGGGCCTCGGTTGGTGCCGTTGCGCCGGTTCCTTGCGGGAACCAGCAGCGCGCTGTCTGGCCGGGGGCAACTTCGGCCAGAGGTGGTGATTCTTCACATTTGTCCTGGCGGAAGCGGCAGCGTGGACGGAATCTGCAACCAACCGGCGGTTCCAGCAGATCCGGCGGCAGGCCAGGAATTGGAATCAATGTGTCTTTGACGCGTTCACCAATTTGTGGGACAGAGTTCAACAGTCCGATGGTGTAGGGATGCTGCGGAGTGTTGAAGATGTCCTCGGCGCGACCGCTCTCGACGATCTGCCCGGCATACATCACGACGACCCGCTCGCATACTTCGGCAACAACGCCAAGGTCGTGGGTAATCAGCATAATCGCTGTGCCGACATCCTTGTTGAGTTGCAGCATCAGGTCGAGAATCTGCGCCTGGATGGTCACATCCAGCGCGGTCGTCGGCTCATCAGCAATCAGCAATTTCGGGTTGCAGGCGAGCGCCATGGCGATCATCACACGCTGACGCATCCCGCCGGAAAACTGGTGCGGGTAGGAGTTGAGCCGTTCCTCTGCTGCGGGAATACCGACCCGTTTGAGCAGCTCAACGGCACGTGCTTCCGCCTCTTTCTTCGAGAGCTTGAGGTGGAGAAGGAGTGGTTCGGTAAGCTGGTCTCCCACGGTCAACACCGGGTTGAGCGAGGTCATCGGATCCTGAAAGATCATGGCAATTTCGTTGCCACGGATCGACCGCATTTCCGCGTCGCTGGACGTTACCAGGTCGGTAATACCTGAACCGGTATCGAGCAGGACCTCTCCATCGACGATACGGCCCGGTGGCGATGGAATCAACCGCATGATCGACGTTGCGGTAACGCTCTTGCCGCAGCCAGATTCACCTACGATCCCGAGCGTTTCACCTTCGCCGACGTGGAATGTCACGCCATCGACGGCGTAGACGATGCCAGCTCTGGTGAAAAACTGGGTCTTGAGGTTGTTCACCTCGAGCACATTACGAGCCACGACTCCTCCATCCCGATTCAGTGATTGCCAGTTGGGCTAATCGTTCAGCCGTACATCGAGCGCGTCGCGCAATCCGTCACCGATAAAGGTGAATGCGAGCATGGTGAGCGCAATTGCCAGACTTGGGAACAGCATAAGATGCTGAACCGAGCGGATGTACTGCTGACCCAGGCCGACCATCTGTCCCCAGCTGGGCTGTGGCGGCCGGATACCAACACCGATGAACGAGAGTGAAGCTTCGATAAAGATTGCTGTCGGAATGCCGAAGGTCAGGGCGACAATGATCGGCGTCATGCTGTTTGGCAGCATGTGGCGCATGATGATGTAACCAGGGCCGGCGCCGGCCACACGTGAAGCCTTGACATATTCCTGTTCACGGATGACCAGCATCTGCCCGCGCACAAGGCGGGCCATCGTAACCCAACCGGTTATACCGATTGCCAGGAAAATGTTTGACATACCCGGGCCGCGCATATTCACAATCAGGAGCACCAGCAGCAGTTGTGGAATGGCGTAGACCACGTCCACAAACCGCATCAGGGCATTATCCACCGTTCCGCCGAAGTAGCCGGCGGCGGCACCAACCGGCACCCCGATCGCCAGCACGATCAACTGGGCGACAACACCCACCACCAGCGAGACGCGCGCTCCATGGATAACCCGGCTGAAGACATCACGGCCGTTCTGGTCGATGCCCATCGGGAAGTGCCAGGATGGCTCGGTCAGGCGGAGATCAACATGAACGATCTCGGCTGGGCCGTATGGTGCAACGATGTCGGCAAAGATGGCACAAAGGATCAGCGTTGTTGCAATCACCAGGCCGATAACGGCGAGCTTGTTGCGGATCAGTCGTCGCCAGGCATCGCCCCAGAGGCTTGCCTGCCTGGTTGGAGCGGCTTCGGCAGCTTCGGCAAGAAGTTGCGCCTGGCTTACCTGGTCAGTGTTGGAATCACCAATTGCCATCTTCTTAGTCTCCTCTTGAGCCACTAAGCCGGATTCGCGGGTCGATCACGCCATAGACGACGTCGACCACAAGATTCATCACCGAGAGCATCACCCCATAGACAAGCACCACACCGAGAATCATTGGCTGGTCTTTTGCCTGCATGCTCTTTACGAAGAACTGACCCATTCCCGGGACATTGAAGACGGCTTCGACGAAGAAGGAGCCAGTTGCCAGCGCGGCCAGCAGCGGCCCGAGCAGGGTGACAACCGGGATCAGCGCATTCTTGAGCACGTGCTTGACGATGACCTTCTGCTCGGCGAGGCCCTTTGCCCGTGCCGTGCGAACGTAGTCAGACCGGATAACGTCGATCATGCTGGAGCGGGTGTACCGGGCGATGATTGCGAGTGGCCCTGCTCCGAGCGCCACCGTGGGCAATATCCAGTCTCTGGGCGTGTCCCAGCCTCCCAGGTTGAAAAAGTGTATTCCGGTAAAGCCTGGTATCCAGAACACGAATAACAAAATCAGCAGAATACCCAGCACGAAGTTTGGAACTGAGAAGAAAAGCACTGCCAGGGTGACGCTGAAGTAATCGGTGATGCCATTCTGGTTGACGGCTGCCAGAACGCCAAGGGTAAGACCGCCTACCGTTGCGAACGCAAGCGCCATCACTCCAAGCTGGAAACTGATGGGGAATGTTCGCTTGATGATCGAACCAACCTTTTGTGGCCGGCGGGCGAAGGATTCACCGAAGTCGCCTTGTGCTGCTCGCCAGACATAGCTGACAAACTGCACTGGCAACGGCCGGTCGAGACCGTACTCCCGTTCGATGATCGCGATTTGCTCGGGGCGCATGTTGTTGGCCGCTTCCGGTTGGAAGGGGCTGCCCGGGGTGGCATGCATGATCAGAAAGACGACCGCCGCGATCGACAGAATGGTCGGAATAAACCAGAGCACTCTGATGCCGATATACCGTAACACGAGGGGCCGATCCTTCCTCCTGGTGCGCCAGCGTCTCGTAACTTGTTGCAGTTCCGGACAGTCTGGCGAGCCTGTTCAGGTAACTTTTGCGTTCAACCTGGCTATTTCCAGGTATGCCCACATTCGGATGACAAATTTCCTGGATAGCGCATACCTGAGTATGCGGCAATTCCAAGGTCGGCTCAGCGTCCCCGAACTTTCTTGTCAGAAAGATCAGGGTCACCACGCTGGTCCCGGCATCGGTGCCATCAGTTGGCAAATAGGGCGTTGAACCCTCAACCAACCTCGGGTCGTCCATGACCCGAACGAACGGTCCAATGTAGTAATGGCGGTTCTCTTCGCTCGGCGCGGACTATAGCAGGTTGAGAAAATACGTGTCAAGCAATGTAAATCGAGATGTGCTCAAAGTTTGGGCGAATGGGCTGATTCATGGTGAAAAACCAGCGCGGCGGCTCCATAGATTCCGGTTCGGGAACCAAGCCCGGTTTTGGCAAACCGGACGGCCGCTGCAATCGATGGTTGGGAGTACATCTGGAAGGTTCGACGCGCGGGCTGCAGGAGTGGCTCACCGATTTCAGCGAGACCACCACCGATGACGATCATCTCCGGATTGAAGATCGCGGCGAAGTTTGACAGTGCTACCCCGAACGCACGCCCGGCCATTTCAAGGATTTGGGTTGCATGTTGGTCTCCATCTGCGGCGGCTTCTGAAACAGCCCTGGCGTCGATTGCCGTGGGGTCTTTGGCGCGCGCGGCGATGGCGTCTCCCCGGTCCGAATTGACCAGATGCTGCCCATCGCGGGCGATCGCCCAGCCGGAACACCACGCTTCGACACATCCGATGGACCCGCAAGTGCAACGTGGGCCATCCATGCTTACGCAGGTGTGGCCGAGTTCTCCGCCAAGCCCGTTGATGCCATCGACCAACTGACCGTCGGAGATCACGCCTCCGCCAAAACCGGTCCCCAGCGCAATGTAAATCAGGTGATCGGTGTCACCAGCAACGCCGAAGTAGCGCTCGCCGAGCGTCGCTGCATTGGCATCGTTCCCAAGTGTGACCGGTCGCCCGGTCAGGTCGGCCAGCCGGTCACGCAGCGGAACTTCAATCCAGCCCGGCAGGTTGGGGCAGAAGTGGATGATTCCCGTGTGGGGGTTGAGTGGACCTGGAGCGCCGATGCCAACCGGCAGGTCATCCGGCACGCCGGCTTCTTCAGCGATTTGTCCGATCATTGCAGCGATTTCTTCGATGATCGGGTCGACTCCGCGTTCACTTTGGGTTGGTCTATCGAGATCGGCGAGGATGGTTCCGTCCCGGGAAACCAGGGCACAGCGCATCCTGGTGCCGCCCAGATCAAACGCCAGAACCTGTTCAAGCATCAGGATTGCCCCGTTTCTCTTGTTGGAATCAGCGCCAGATGCGGTATCGCAATAGCACCCAGAGGATGACAAACCCATCCTTCCAGGAGATCTTCTTGCCTTCCGAGAACTCACGGCCATTGTAGGCGATTGGAATCTCGTAGATGCGGTGGCCCTGGCGCAGGATCTTGGCGGTGATTTCCGGGTCGATGCCCCAACGCATCTGTTTGATGTCCAACGAATCGGAGATTTCGCGGGTGAACACCTTGTAGCAGGTTTCCATGTCGCTCAGGGTGGTATCAAAGAGGACGTTGGTTACGAGCGTCAGGAACTTGTTGCCGACGGCGTGCCAGAAG
>CAZRNC010000120.1:0-8025 GCA_964601285.1 uncultured Thermomicrobiales bacterium
CGGCAGCGTCGATTCCCGATTACTTCTTGCAATCTGCCAGCCGGCGCACACTGCTGAAAGGTGGCCTGGGGCTCAGCCTGGGCTTGTTGCTTGTCGCCTGTGGGGACGATGATGAAGAGCCAACAGCGATACCTCCGACTGCCACCGAGGAGCCGACGGAGCCTCCCACCGAAGCACCGGCGGCAACCTCGGCTACTGATGAGGAGCCGGGTTTTCCCGTGACTGTGACGCATGCGATGGGGGAAACGACGATTCCGGCACAACCAACCAGGATCGTCTCCATCAATGAAGGTCAGGCACTGGACGCGCTTCAGTCCGTCGGGGTTAAGCCGGTACTCTACGGTCAGTCTGGTGGCTACATTGACAGGCGGGCGGCCTGGCTGGACCCTGATTTTATTGATGGCGTTGAGTTCTTCGAATGGGACTGGGAGCGGGACCTGGAGCTGATTGCCGGGGCAAGCCCCGATCTGATTCTGGATACCTGGGTAGACGATCCATTGTATGAACAGCAGAGTGGTATCGCCCCAACGATCATTCTCACCAACGATGATGTCACACCCTGGCAGGATATGCAGCGGTTGGTTGGCCGGGCGGTGGGCCGTGAGCAGGAAGCCGAAGCCGCGATCGCCGAAACTGAACAGGTGCTTGCGGAGCAATCTGCGCGGCTGGAGGAAATTGCCGGACTCAAGGTCTACATGGCCTACATCTGGGGTGAAGAGTTCATTATTCATGGTGCCAATACATCCGGCGCCCGGATTCTGACCGCGATGGGTGTCGAACTTGCCTCGCCGAATCCGGACGAGTTGACGTTCTTGTCACTCGAACGCTGGAACGAAATTGAAGACGCCGACATCATCTTTTCGCTTGCGTACTTCCCTGAAGATGCTGCTCGCCAGGAAGAAGATCCGCTCTTCCGGCTGCTACCGGCAGTGGTCAACGGCTCCTATGTCTCGATGGATGGAGAAGTGGCTCAGGCGTTGTACCTCGAATCCGCCCCGAGCGTTCGCTGGGTTGCCCCGCGGGTGGTCGATGCCCTCCTCGAAGCCGCCGCCGGCAACGGCCGCCAGGTGTCGAACCCGGGCCGTCTGGCCCGCCGCGATTCCGGCGTCGTGTTGGTCGGATAAACAGCGTCCCCTGCTTACGCCCGGTTCAACGCGTTAGTCCGGGCGTAAGCAGGGGCATATCTATTCGTCAGTTGGCGGCAGCGCGGCGATCATCTCTTCTATGGCGATTTCGAACTCCTCAGACAGACTTCTCGCTGTGATGGTGTAGTGCATCCCGGCGGATTCCCACAGCCAGTTAGTGACGACAACGCCATCCTCCCGCTCCATGCGGAATTTGGCTATTGCATGTCCACCAATCTCGACGTTGGTTTCAACGGCGTCCGGATTCGTTATTGAAACGGCGTGTGTTCCCTGTCGGAACTCGGCAAACGGGGCACCGGGGACGCCATCCCGGCTGTCTCTATAGATAGCTATCACTTCGACCGGGTCATCGAACACGATCGTGCCGTCGGGGTTGGGCCGGGGCGGTGTTGTTACAAAAATCCCGGCAAACTCTAGCGGCGCCGGAACAACGCTGGGCTGGATCAACTCGAACGACACAAGCTCCTGTGCCTGTTCGAACGTCAGGTTCCGGTACATGCCGAGTTCGTCAGGCGTCGGAAAAGCATCGGGATCGTTGGTTGGTGCCGGTGGCGCCGGCGGCTGGTCGGGCCGTTCTCTGGGCATGGGATCGATGATGATTACGTTGAACTCTACAAAACTCCGCTCTGCCTCGATTTCAAGTGTTGACGCATCCAGCCGGTGGATGATCTGTTCATCGTCAATGCCGAGGGCGAACGGTTGCGTCGAAAACACGTAGAGGCTTTCGCCGTCGGGGGTTGGCAGGATGTGTTGAACCTGCAGACCTTCCTGCCCGGTTGCGACAATCGCCCCCTGCTCGATATCAACCAGCATCAGGCCGAACTGGTTTGCTGAGGGTAGCGATCCCACCACCCAGCCGAAGAAATAGAGTTGCGAACTATCCGGGGTGAATACGATCTCGCTCCGGGCATACGGTGCAGGTGATGGTTCATCCGGTGTTGAGGTTGGAATGTCGAGACTGAAGCTCTTCTCGATCTCAAGTGTTTCGGCATTGACGATCGTGATGATGTGCTGGTCTGCGTGGGAGATGGCAATGATGTTGCCGTTGGGCGAGATGATCGCAGTTGGTCGCAGGAACGTGCTCTCCTGTACCTGGATCATTGGGTCCAGATTTCCATAGCCGGCTGGAACATCCGAGAGTGAAACAGTTCCGGTCTTTTCACCGGACGATGTGTCGTAGGTAATGATTTGGAGCGGTTCAGGAGCATCTGGCGAGTTGGCCGGGGCCGTCCACACTTGATAGAGCGTTGCGCCATCCGGGCTGAAGAAGATCTGGTCCATGCCGAGACGGGAGTCACGCTGGATCGTGCTGACGAGCTCACCGGTGGCCGTGTCATAGATGTACCAGAAGGGAGGTTCACTGCCGGCCTCAAGCCTTCCCATGAGCAGCAGTCGGGAGCCATCGTTGCTCAGGATCGGCGAACCCGTCCAGACCGGAGGTTGGAAGCGGAGCTGCTCGCTGCCGCCAAGACCATCACCGACAACAATGATCCGCTCCTGATTCGGGCCTGTCTCGATCCAGACAACCGTCGAGCCGTCCTGCGACAGGACGTACGGGAAGGTGATGTCGAAACGGTGCCCGGCCTCAATGTCGTCCAGTGTCTCAGGGTCGATCTGCTGGAGGTGGGCAGCTGATTCTGTCGTACCGGTTACGCGGTAGACATCGAAACCCTCGATCAACTCCGGTGGCTCTGCTGCCGGCGCTCCTCCATCGTCGGACCAGACGGTCTGGTAGATGAAGATCCCACCGATCACGACCAGGCCAATAACGAGGATCGCGGCGAGTTCGCTGTATTTGTGGAGCCAGCCTGTGATGCCGCGTGGAGGGTCGTCATCCAGCGGTGGTTCAGCCGCCAGCGCGACGGGTTGATCGAGGCTGGCCATGATCCGGTCGAGGGCGAGTGCCGGGAAGCCGGCGTCGGGTTCGGCCGGCGGTCGGAGGCTCTTGATCAAGCGGGCGGCGTTGACCAGGCTGGCCAGTTCGCCGTCGTTGGCGGCTGGGGCCTGTTCACGGTTGAGTGCGTCGATGGCGAGGTCCAGCCGGTGGTCGATGTTGGTGGTGCTCATAGCGGCAGCTCCTCTCGCAGCGTGGTGCGCAGGGCGGTGAGCGCCCGGCGTTGCAGCTGGCGGATGGCGTCCGGGTGGCGGCCCATAATGTCGCCGGCTTCCTGCGATGAGCGACCTTCGATCACCCGTAGCTGGATAACTTGCTGGTGGTCGTCGCTGAGCTCCGCCAGCGCGGCCCGAACCACGGCGGCGTCGGCATTCAGCAGCAGGTGTTCTTCCGGAGAGCGGTCGTCTGCTACCAGCGTTCCGATGCTATCGAGTCTGGTGTTCGGTGGTTTGCGGGTACGCCAGCGGTCGCGCAGCAGGTTGAGGGCGATTGTGGTGAGATACTGGCGGAAGGGTTTGCCGGTTTCCTGATGGCGGTCGAGCGAACGGAATGCCCGCAGGAAGACTTCCTGGGTTAGGTCCTGTGCTTCGCTACGGTTTTGAACAGTGCGATAGATCAGGTCGTACACCGGCCGCCACTCGCGACGGAACAGGTCCTCAATCGCGGTGCGATCGTGGCACTGTGCCCGTTGCAGAAGTTGCCGTTCCGACATGATTCGCTCCCCTCATTACTATAGAACGAAGGGGAGCGGTTGTTGTGACGTTGCCTCGATATGAAACAGCCTCCCCGCAGAGGTAGGGGCGCATTGCAATGCGTCCGCTGTTGGACACATTCCGGTTTTGGCTTATACATGCCTGCTTGTTTGTCATTCCGAGCGTAGCCGAGGAATCTCTTGTCCGCCGGCGTAGTGACCGTCCACGAACGTTGTGCCACAACGCCGCTGGAGAGCCAGAAGTCGCATGGAAAGAGATTCCTCGGCTACGCTCGGAATGACAGTTTAGGCTGGTGTGCTCCTGCCTGAATTGCAAGGTGGCCTACGGTGGACGCATTGCAATGCGCCCCTGCCCCTGCGGGGAGGCGATAATCTGGTGCAACCTGTTCCGCCTTAATGCACCGGTAGGCTGATGATGAAGCCGATCGCGCCGAGGAGGGTGATGGTGGCGAGGACGAGCATGGCGGCTTTGATGTCGCGGGAGCTGAACTTGTTGGCGATGCCGGCGAAGAAGAGCACTGTCGCACAGATAACCGTGGTCAGGACGTAGTTGTCGGCATGGCTGTTGGCCCGTTGCGCCTTCTGGGAGTTCGCTTCGGCTTCTTCGATCAGGTCCAAGCTTGGCTGGAGTAACTCTACGCGATACTCCTCGCTGATGAGTGGGTTCCTTTTGGCGTCCGGATTGTTCAGCGGGTCGGTGGCGATCCACGCATCCAGCCGCGGTACGAACAGTTCGTTCATCACCCGCTCGCGATAGAACGTTTCCAGTGCCTGATTTCCGCTGGCATAGGCGTTGACCCACTGCGAGAAGAGTATCGAGTCAATCGAATAGCGCTGGCTGGCCATCGTGAATTCGCGGGTGGATTCCACCCGTGCCGACGATGCGGCGATGTTGTGGGTGGATTCCACGCCGCTCCAGCGGGTGGATTGATAGGCACTCCAGGCAGTGACGATCGACGCGATCGACAGCAGCACCGCCGAGACGATCTCGGCATGCTGCAGCCAGGTCGAAAAATCAAACCATGATCGTTTGGTAGCATCGCGCATGAATTCTCCGGTTAGCTCATCCGACACAGCAGGCGGGGTTTCCCGCCTGCTATCGAGTGTCGATACAGTCTAGCCGGTTGTTGCCGGTTGGGCCGGGCCGTAGCGGTTTTCGGGCAGGGTAATTGCCTCAATCAGGCGGATTTGCGCCAGAATGCCGGCAACGGCCAGCAGAACCCAGGCGAACATCCAGAACCAGGATTCGCCAATCACCGCCCAGGCCGCGCCATAGCCTAGCTCCTGACGATCAAGCTGGTTGAAGATCAGCAGCGCTCCGGTGACAATCGCGCCGGCACCGATGAAGGCCGTGTTCACAATCACCACATAGACCGGCAGCGCCATCCACATCGCCAGCAGGAAGATCAGGATCGCACCGGCGGCTGCGCCGATGAAGACCACCCAGCCGGACGATACGCCAATGGCCTGCATGATGCCGGAGCCGAGCAACGCCCCGCTTGATCCTGCTGCCAGCAATGCGCCGACATACCAGAACAGATACGAAAGCACGCTGAAGACAATACCGACGATAAAGCCAAGGATGATTCCGGTGGTGGTTGCGAAGAACCCGTCACCGAAGATTGCGCTGACGCCGGCCATTCCAACGAAAAAGCCGGAAATGAAACCGATAATCGGCAGGGCGAAGAAGAAGACCCGTAGCCCCGAAAAACAGACCGAAAGCCCGATCAGGCCAAGTAATACACCAACGAGAATATCCATATTTCCTCCTGATTCAGAACGTCTTTCGGCGTTTAGGTCCCGAGAATGCGTGCCTTGGCTGCCTCGAATTCCTGATCGTTCAGCAATCCGGCCGTCTTCATGTCGCCAAGCTGCTGTAGCTGGGCAAGCAGATCACCCCCGCCTGCCGGGGCTGGTGCAGGTGCAGCGGCTGGTGCTACTTCCTGGATCTGCTGGGCATGTAGCGTGTCCAGTTGCTGTTTCATCGTTTCCAGGTCGGATTCACGCTGGGCAGCAGCTTGTTGTACCGCTGCTTCCTGCTGGGCTTTGGCGTGCATCGACTGGCTGACCTTGCCGGATACCGCGGTGGCCGTACCGGCGATGACGGCCGTCCGGGCGACCGTTCCGACAACACCTGTTCCGCCTCTGCGGGTAGATCGACGTCGCATCATGATGTGTCTCCTTTCGGGCTATTCGTCGTCGGCCGCTGCTTGCAGGGCGACCAGTTCATCAATCACTGCACCGGGGATGCGTTCGTTCAGCAACACCTGGCCGTTTGCATTTCGAACCGCCGTGGCAAACCGGGAAGCCCAGACGTTCTCGAACATCAGTAGGCCGACTGTCGAATTCGGCGCAAGCGTCTCCGACAGCAAAATGGCGTCCTCAGTGGTCAGCATGCCGGTCCAGTCGTCAACCAGCGCATCCAGCGCCTGGTTGATCTCGTCGCCCAGGTCCGAGACCTCAACGACGGTGACATCGCCGTTGCCGTCCTTGATGGCGACCAGCATGTCGATAACCCGGATCTGGCCGCTTTCGACCAGTTCGGAGAGCGCTGGAATGATCTCTCCGCTGAACTGGTTGCCGGGAAACTCGATTACCAACAGTTCGATTGGTCCGTAGGTCATGTCACCTTCTCTCGCTATCTTTCCCGACGCCTGCCGGGTCGTTAACTATTCCGCGATCCGGAAATACAGCAGCAGCTCGCCATCCGCAGTTCGGAGAGCAAGTGATCGTGATCCCAGTTCATAGGTTTCGGCGCGTTCGAGCGCCTGGTGGAACGCATGTTCCTGGGTCATGATCGGTTCATCACAGGCCATGGTGGTGGATGCGATTGTGTCGATGCTGATGTCTCCATCGTCAGCGTCGAATCCGGCGGTAAAGCTGTTGCAGCCGCCGTTGCCGGAAAGGGTGTCATCGTCATCATCAAAGAGCGCGGTGATGGTCGTTCCATCCAGCACATTCACGACACCCTGCTGGCCATCGTTGACGTAGACAAGCTCCCAGTTCGTATCCTCAAGCTCTGCCTCATCAAGATCGTTCAGCGTGGCCAGTTCGTTGCCGGCGTTGTCGAGCAGCGTCAGGGTGTCGCCGTCGATCTCGAAGCTGGCGGTGTTGTCCAACGCGGCCAGAAAGGCAGTTTCCTGGTCCCCCGCCTCGCCCGGACAGGCCATCATCGTCATCCCGCCGGTCGTGATCGTCAGGGCGTTGTCACTCCCGGTTTCCCAGGTTCCCATGATGCGGTTACAGGTGGCCGATCCGAATAGCCGGTCGTTCCCTTCGAAGTTAAGGATGGCCGAGCTGCCGGCCACGGCCGGCGATCCACCGAGCGTTGAAAGCTCCCACTCTGTGTCTTCCAGATCTTCATCATCGCTGAATGAACAGGCAGTCATTGCCAGCAGAGCCACAGCGATCAAAAGCCACGACGTTTTCAGAACCTTCACCTGAATCCTCTTTAATCTACCGTGTCACCAGGACATATCCCGGCGGCCACATGGCCGCCGGGTGCGAATTACTAGGAAGCCACCGGATAGCCAGGTCCGAGCGGGATACCAAGCAGGAACCACGCAATGAACAGGACAATCCAAACCACCAGGACAATAAAGGTGTAGGGAATCATCAACGAAACGATGGTTCCCATACCCGACTGCTTTTGATAACGCTGGGCTACCAGGATGATGAACGGCAGATAGACCATCAGCGGAGTGATGACGTTCATCGGAGAGTCGCCAAGGCGATAGGCTGCCAACACCGTTTGTGGTGCCACACCAAGCTGAACAAACAGCGGAACAAACACCGGAGCGAAGATAGCCCATTTCGGTAACGACCCCGGCATGATGATGTCCAGCAAGGCAATCACCAGGATGAAGCCGATGAGAAGCACCGTCGGCCGGACGTCAGCCTGACCCAGGAAATTCGCCAGGCCACCTGCAATCACCTGTGGCATGTTGCTGAAGTTGAAGTAAGCAATGAACTGGCTGATGACCAACAACATGAAGATCAGGCCGGCCAGCCCGGCAAATGTCTTGGTGACGCCGTTGATCACATCAGTGCTGGTCTTGACGGTTTTTGCACCAATTCCATAGCCGATACCGGCGATCAGGAAGAGCAGCGTGATCATGAAGATCAGGCTATCCATGAACGGTGTGTTGCCGATGATCGCTCCATCAATGGGATCACGCAGCGGTGCACCCGGAGGAGCTGTCAACAGGACAATGCCGGCGACTCCGATGAGCACGCCATAGAGTGCATATTTGAGCCCTTTGCCCTCTTCTGCT
>CAZRNC010000121.1:0-8004 GCA_964601285.1 uncultured Thermomicrobiales bacterium
GAGGGCGCATCCAGGTTGGCGACCTTCCCGTCGAGACGGTCGAGACTGAACCGGGTGATCGCCGCCAGGCCGAACGTCATCCCCAGGAGCCGTGCCAACAGCACCAATCCGGACGCAGCACCGTAGCTTTGCATCCGGGCAACCCCGATAGCTGCGTCTGCCAATGGAGCGATGACCAATCCCAGCCCGACGCCGGTGATGGCAATCGTGGCCGACATCTGGAACATCTCAAGCGTGTTTGGCCAGGTACTCATCAGCACGTAACCGATTGCCGCGACGACCAGACCGGCGGCTGCGGTTGCACGAGTCCCGAGAGAATTGACGAGCCTGCCACCGGTTATAGCACCGGCCGTCATACCGAGGGTGAAGCTACCTAGCAGCACTGCCGTCCGCATTGAGGCGACATCCTGGTCGGCAAGCAATGCGACCACCAGCGGGGCGTTGACCATCGAGACGATCAGCGCTGCGCCGGCCAGCAGGTTTGCTCCGGCGGCCAAACGGAAGACCTTCTCCCGGATCAGATCAACAGGCAGCAACGGTTCGGCGGCGCGGCGTTCGCTCATTACGAACCCGATCAGAGCAACGACGCCGACGGCCAGCAAGTACCAGCGGTACGGTGCAACCGGGTTGATCGAACCACCGAGTGTCGCGGCACCCTGGCCGGGTGAAATGCCACCTTCACCACCGGTCGCGAGAGCCATGGTGACGGTGAGGAGCCCGATTGTTGCGAGACCGGCGCTCATCAGGTTTGGCAGTTTTCTGACTCGTACCTGGCGAATCTCCCGGTTGGCGATCACCAGTGCCACAGCAGCGATCGCGCAGATCGGCAGATTTGTCCAGAACACCCAGCGCCACGAGCCGAACAGCCCGGCAATGGCCGAACCGTAGACCGGTCCAAGCACCCAGCCGAACGTGTCGGCTGCTGCCACAAGCCCCAGCGCGGCAGCTCGCCTGCCGGGTGGGACAGCATCGGCCACGAGTGCCATCGAGACTGGCAGCATTGCGCCTCCGCCGAGTCCCTGAATCGTCCGGCCGGCGATCATCGTGCCGAGTGAATCCGCCGAGGCTACGACAATCGAGCCGATGGCAAAGAGTCCCAGCGCCACGGCAAATACCGGCATCCGGCCGGCGGCGTCTGAGATGCGACCAGTGAGCGGAACAGTGATCGTATAGGCGATGAGATAGGCAAGCACGATCCAGGCGTAGCGGTCGGCATCAATCGGGTTGATTCGCAGATCCGAGATCATGTCAGGCAGGAGCGGCGCAACTGATGTCAGGTCAAGCGCAGCAGTGAACACCACAGCCAGAATGGCAATGAGCAGTCTGCGTTGACGGACCGGTTGCTCAGACGTGCGTTCCACAGAAACGATCAGATCGGCGATTCGATGGTGACATCGTCGTTATGGTCGTGGAAGTGCAGCTCCCAGGTGGTCGGTTCGCTGGCTCCTTCCTCCTGTGCGCTGAGCAGCAGGCGGACAACATCGTAGTTGTCCTCGGCAATCCAGATCGTCACATCGATATTGTCGCCCTTGATCGAGCCGGCAGTAATTTCCGAGATCTGGTCTTCGGAGACGATGCCGGTGATCCGGTGGGCGCTCCGGCCATCGGTTGTCTCTGCGTCGTGGAGCTCGGCATCTCGGATGTCCTGCATGATCGGGGCGAGTCCTGTTTCCGAATCGAAGAGCCGGGCAGGATTGTAATTGAAGTCTTCCGGGGCAGCTTCCCAGTTGCCGGTGATCAGATTGGTCCACCAGGAATCGTCACCAATTGCGATCAGATTGACATTGACGGTTGCGATCAGAATGTTCAGTTGTGCTTCGGCTGAGACCGAGTCCGGGCGGGCGAGCTCTCCTTCGGCGTTCAGCAGGAGAATCGTTTCATCGGAGTCGAGATAGCTGTTGCCAGACGCTTCAAGGTTGAACCCCAGCGTGTCGGTTTCGCCCCAGCGGTTGGCTGCGCGATCGAGAACCGATTCAGCGGTGAGCGGTTCGGCAGTTGGTTCGGCATCATCGCCGTTCGAACTGCATGCCACGGTGACGAGCAAGATGACCGCAAGCAATGCGATCATCCGGATGTGATTGAACATAATCTACGCTGATTCCTGTCATCATTGACGAACGGTTGCTTCCTGAACAGTGTATCCCAGAGCAGAAGTCAACCTGATACATGGAGGTAACGGGCAACCGGGAACCAGAGTATCGTATGATTTCGTCTACTTCCGGTGACAATCGGAATGAAGAGGGTCGCAGGGCTATTCAAGAGGAGCACCGTCAGGGTGGAAGAGACTCGACTGATCGTGGGCGGGGCAACCGACGCTGGTAACGTCCGCGAGATGAACGAAGACCTGCTATACATTCCTGATCCTTCGGTGATCGAAGCGAATAGCCGGGTTGTCCTGGCGATTGCTGACGGTATGGGTGGCCATGACCGGGGCGAGGTTGCGTCCCGCGTGGCAATCGATTCCATGCTGGTCAAGGTTGACGACCACGAGCAAACTGACATTGTGCTGCTCCTGAAACAGGCGTATCGCGATGCCAACAAACTGGTCTTTGACGATGGCTCCGCCAAGGGTGAGCACTCGATTATGGGTACGACCCTGGTGACTGCGGTCATTTCCGGCGACGACCTGACGATTGCCAATGTCGGAGACAGCCGTGCCTACCTGATGCGTGCCGGCCGGCTCAATCAGGTCACCAGTGACCATTCGCTGGTGGCGGAGCAGGTACGCATGGGCGTCATGTCCGAAGAAGAGGCGCGCGAAAGCTCGCACAAGAACATCATCACCCGTGCTATCGGCCACCGCGAGCGTGTAGAAGTCGATATCTTCGAAATCAAACTGCTGCCCGACGACAAGCTCCTGCTCTCCACCGACGGCATCCACGACTACCTCAACGACGATCAGATTCTCGAAGTTGTCAAGAATTTTGAACCGGACGAGGCAACCAGCACGCTTGTTTCCCAGGCGATGGAAGCCGGCTCGACCGACAACCTGACGGCTATCTGTGCCTGGGTTGCTCCGCTGAGCGTCGTTGAACCTGCCCCGACCGAGGAGCTTTCGGACGCACCGAGCAAGCTCATCCCGCTGCTGGTTGGTGTGGGGTTGCTGATTCTGATTGCGATATTCGCCTACATCTACTTCTTCGCGTAGGGTCCGGCGATGTCCGGCCCGGTGATCGACGCCCACACGCATCTCTTCTCGCCGGATGTCCTGGCGAATCGGGATCGGTATGTGGAGCGTGACTACTGGTTTGGCGAACTCTATCGCAATCCGAAAGCCAGGCTTGCAACTCCGGATGAACTTCTGGCGAGCATGGATGATTCGGATGTTTCCTGTTCGATTGCCTGCGGATTTCCATGGTCCGATCCCGGAATCTGCCGGGAAGAGAACGACTACCTTGCCGACCTCGTGGGCAACGCTGACGGGCGATTCGCGTTCCTGGGGATTGTCGTGCCGCACCTGCCGGGAGCGGCCGAAGAAGCAGAGCGCTGCTTTGCAATGGGAGCTGCAGGAATCGGCGAGCTGAATGCTGATGCCCAGGGGTTCGATCTGCTCGAGCCGCTTTCAATAGCGCCGTTCATGGACGTATGTCGCAACGCCGGCAAACCGGTCATGCTGCATGCCAGCGAACCGGTTGGTCATGACTATCCGGGCAAGGGTACGGCGACACCGGCGAAGTTCGTCCACTGGTTGAAGACCTGGAACTCGCAGCAAATCGTCCTCGCCCATTGGGGTGGGGGGTTGCCTTTTTACGAGCTGATGCCGGAAGTGCAGGAGCTTACCGCCAACGTAGCCTATGATTCAGGGGCTTCGACGTATCTCTACCGGCAGGATGTGTTCCGGACGGTTGTTGATCTGGTCGGATACGAACGGGTGCTTTTCGGGAGCGATTTCCCGGTTCTCGGCCAAGCCCGGTTACTGAACCGCGTTCGCCGGCAGTTCGAGGAGCATCCGGCATTTGGGCCAATTGTTGGCGGCAACGCTGGACGAGTTTACGGACTGACCCAGGAAACATGAGGTAGACGATGATTGCCGGTCTTCGTGGAATGGTTGCCAAGGTCGAGGAGAACGCTGTCGTCGTCGATTTGCACGGCTTCCTCGTCCGGGCATTCTCGTCGGGCACGACGCTCTCCCAGTTGGAAGCCGGACAGCCGGTCGAGTTGCAGACGCATCTTGTCGTTCGTGAAGATGCGATGTTGCTTTACGGGTTCGAGAGTGAGGCCGAACTTCAACTCTTCCAGCTCTTGCTTGGCGTGAACGGCGTCGGGCCGCGCGTTGCCCTGAACCTGCTCTCTTTCGATCAACCAATCGTGCTCTATCAGGCGATCGCCAACGAGGATGTTGGGCTACTCTCCAAGGTCCCCGGCGTCGGCAAGGTGACCGCCGGCCGGATTATCCTCGACCTGAAGCGGAAGCTCCCGGACGATCTCCCCGGCACTGTTGCCATCAAGGACACGACAGACCGCGACGCACTCGATGCCCTCGAAGCGCTCGGGTATACCTCGTCCGAAGCTCGCTCGGGGCTTGCTGCTATCGAACAGCGGGAAGGTATGTCCGTCGAAGAGCGGGTCTACGCTGCACTCCAGCAGTTGTCGTCGGTGTAGAGGACGTACGGCGATATTCCTCAATTGAAGTGAAAGAGCGCCCATCTCTCCCCGTCATCCCGAGCATCTACCCCCTCCCCGTCATCCCGAGCGAAGTCGAGGGACCTCGAGCCTCGAAACTAGCTGTCATCCGTAGAGCCCGGACCCTCGAGGTCCCTCGACTTCGCTCGGGATGACGTTAAGAGATGGGCGGGTCTTGGTTTACGACTTTGCCAATCGCCTCTCGACGGCGGCAGCGTGGGCGGTCAAGCCTTCGGCTCGGGCGATGACGGCGGCGGAGGGGCCGGCGGCTGCGAGGCCACGGTCGTTCAACCCGATCACCGAAATGATCTTCACGAAGTCAGATACGTTCACCGGTGAGAAGAACCGGGCGGTCCGGCCGGTGGGCATGACGTGACTCGGGCCGGCAGTGTAGTCGCCGATTACCTCTGGTGAGGATTCCCCGACGAAGATGCCGCCGGCGTGGCGGACGCTGTTGATGTGGTCCCACGGTTGGTCAATCAGCAGGCAGAGGTGTTCCGGCGCGTATTCGTTTGCAATGTCGAAAGCGTCAGACAATTCATCAACAATGATGATCGCACCGTTCTTTGCCAGAGATTCCCGGGCGATGGCCCCTCGTTCCAGCGTCTGCAACTGGACTTCCAGCTCGCCAGCGACAGCCGTGGCCAGATCGGCAGATGTCGTGAGCAGAATCGCGCTGGCCATCTGGTCGTGCTCAGCCTGGGCGAGGAGGTCGGCGGCGCAGAGTTCGACTGAAGCAGTGTCGTCGGCGATGACCAGTGTTTCGGTGGGACCGGGCAGGGAGTCAATTCCGGTCGCGCCATACACCTGTCGTTTTGCAAGGACAACGAAGATGTTGCCTGGTCCGAGGATCTTGTCCACCTTCGGAACCGACTCGGTGCCATACGCCATTGCAGCGATGGCCTGGGCGCCGCCGATCTTGTAGACCGCATCAACGCCGGCAATTCTGGCCGCAACAGCGGTGATCGGCGCAATCCGCCCGTCCCGCTCAGGTGGAGCGCAAACAATCACCTCGGGTACGCCGGCGACGCGTGCCGGCACAGCGGTCATTAGCAACGAGGACGGATAGGGAGCAGTCCCGCCTGGAGCGTAGAGTCCGACCCGATCGAGCGGGCGCACCAGTTGCCCGAGCGCACCGTGCTCTGAGAAATCAATCCATGGGTCGATGTGTTGCTTCTCGTGGAAGCTCCGAATGCGCTCTGCCGAGAACCGTAAAGCATCCTGGATTTCCTGCGGAACGGTTGCCAGCGCTGCCTCGAACTCTTCTTCCGCTACCTGGAAGTTTTCGATTTCCACGCCGTCGATTCGTTGGGTGTAATCCCGAACCGCCTCATCCTTGCCGGTGCGGACATCATCGAGAATCCGGCTGACAACCTGCTCGGCGGTCAAGTCCTCTCCGAAGATCTGGCGCACACCTTCCTGCATGCGTGGTGAGAGTTCGGCGGATTCCATCTCGCGGTTGCCCAGGATGAACTCGCGGCCTTCGCCGGCATTGCTGAAGATTCGGATGGTCACGGTCGACGGGCCTCCATGCGTCTCTGTTCGACGGCTTCACAAAGCTGGGCAAACGAGCGGGACTGGTTGGCAAACATGTATTCCGGTGTCGAGACAGTGATGCCGGTCGAGCCTGCCTGGCGCAGGTGATCGACGGCGGCCAACATCCGCTCTTCCGGGACGATGACGCTGACCGAATGCCAGGTTCCGCCGGCCGGGTCCTTCGGGAATACCGGTGAAACAGTCGGGCCGCGCTCTCCGGCAACGTCGAGGTTGCTGATGATGTGATTGGCGACCTGCTCGGGTTGCTCTCCGGACACATTGGCGGTAACGACACGGTAGCGCCGTGCCTCCAGCTTGGCCTCGCAAAGCTCAATGATCTTGCGTGCCTGTTCGAGTCGTTCAGGATGCTGTGCGATCGTGTCCAGGTTGGCGATCATGCAGGCCTGTGCCTTGAGCACGACGCCTCCGTCGATGACCCGCAGGTGGTTGTCGCGCAGTGTCACGCCTGTCTCGGACAGGTCGGCAATGACGTCGGCATATCCCAGCGAGGGCGCAGCTTCGAGCGCTCCATGGGCCGCGATCAGTTCGAAATAGTTGACACCATGGCGGTGAAGATAATCGCTAACCAGGTTGGTGAACTTGGTAGCCACACGCAGGGAGCGTCCCTGGCGCTTGAATTTGATCGAAAGGTCAGCAAGATCGTTGATGCCGCCGATGTCCAACCAGGCATCCGGCACGGCAAGCACCAGTTCGCAGCGGCGAAAGCCGAGATTCAGGATTACAACATGGACCGATGGATCATCGGTTGCATGTTCGGAAACCAGATCGTAGCCGGTGATTCCAAGATCCAGGCTGCCGTCTGCTACCTTGTGGGCGATGTCTTCCGGGCGCTGGAAGTGGACCTCTGCGCCGTCGACAGTTGAAATCCGCCCGACATACATGCGGGGATTCGGTCGCCATACTCCCAGCCCTGCCCCGGAAAGGAACCGGCTGGTTGCCTCTTCGTAGCCGCCCTTGCTTGCCAGTCCTACTCGCAGATCACCACCGCGGGTCATGACGAAACCTCACTTCCCGAGCGGTTTAGTTCAACACGTTCTTCTTCGCCAGCTGTTACCCGGACAAACAGATCATATCCCTGTCGCTGGGCAGCGCGCCGAGCGGCGGATTCAGACCGTTTCCGGGGATCAACGGTGGCAATCCATCCGTCGTCCCTAAGCTTGCTGGCAGTGCTGATTGCAGTTGCCGGGTCGTCTCCGGTCCAGACCATCGCGCGAGGCTGGAGTACGGCCGGACTCTCGTCTGGATTGGCAGCAAGTGCCCGTTCCAACCCCAGCGAGAAGCCACAGGCCGCAGTTGCTGACCGTGCGCCGAGAACCTGGGCAAGGTCGTCGTAACGGCCGCCGCCGCAGATCTGTTGACCGCCCTCTTCGGCATAGATCTCGAAGAGCATCCCGGTGTAATAACGCAATCCGCGGCCCATTCCGAGGTCGATCGTCACGGTAACCTGTTCGTCGCCATTGACCTGAAGCAGGCCGATGATCGATTCCAGTTCATTGAGTGGTTCATCGCTGATCTGGCGCGACGCTACCAGCTTTCTCAGTCCCGGCATGACGTCGGCGGGCTTCCCGGCAAGATTTGTCAGTTCCCGGACGAAGGCGAGCGCATCACGCATCAATGGTTCGTCGTAGCGTCGCTGGCGCTGCTCGAGCAGACCGGCGACGATCTCCTCCGGCGACCGGGTTCCGCCCTCGAACTGCACGCCGGATTGACGGAGCAGGGCAATCACACCCTCCGGATTCAGACCTTCCAGTTGATCGATTGCTTCCAGTCCGGCCGGCGGGGTGACGAGATATTCAGGTATCTCGATTTCCGTGTCGTGATGGT
>CAZRNC010000122.1:0-7836 GCA_964601285.1 uncultured Thermomicrobiales bacterium
CACCGCTCTCCCGAACACACGCGACCGGCCACGCTGGCGAGGCTTTGCATTGTTCCGCTGAGCATTTGGCCGAAACCGTTGAATCAATCCCGACCATGCCAGCGACAATCCAAAGAAGACCATCCGGATGCCGAAGACAATCGCGACAACGATCAGGGTAACGTCCGGCCACTGCCAGGCAAGGACACCGAAGATGATGTCGGTGACGGCAAACAGTGCTGCAGCCAGGCGCTCGTCGATCGTCCCGCGAATCGCACGGGCCAGACGAAGACCGCCACCGCCGATCAACGCGATGGCTACCGCAAACGGCAGCAAGTCGATAGAGCGCCCGAGCCATACAATGACAGCAAGGCCGAAGACGACTTCTGCGGACGCGATAATCGTCACCGAGCGTCCTACGGTCGCGCGATCGTCCCGTAGCAGCTCTCCAACACCAGTGACGATGAACGCCAGGCCGATGACAATGCCGAGTGTGGCCAGAGACGTCAACGGCCGGCTGACCAGATAGACGCCCAGCGCGAAGCCTGCCACGCCAATGAGAACAATCACCCACCACGGGGCGCGTCCGACAGCATTAATGACCGATGTGAACTGCTTCCTGATCAGGTGAAACACAGGCGAGTTCTCAATCTCTTACTGAACCAGCCACCGGCGCAGACAAAGAAGAATGATAGAGTCGGCCCGCAGATCGCGCAAAACGAACAACCCGGGCGGCAATGCCGCCCGGGTTGTTACGATCAGGTGGAGATGGGGGGAGTCGAACCCCCGTCCAGAACGTTCAACGGAAGATGTCCTACAAGCTTATCCGGTGATTTTTAGCCTGCTGAGACGGGCACCGGCACCCTTCTCGTTAGCAGCTTGTCAGATAATCTTTCGTGGCCTTATCCGACGGTCCGGACCACGGCATCCCGGTCTGTTGACGCCAGGGTCCGCTCCATCCGGGAGTAGGAGCGGTCCGACGCGCCGCTAATTAAGCGGCGTAAGCGAGTTGTTTTTCGCCTTTTATCTTTTTTGCCCGTTTTTACGAGGCCTCGGGCAACCTCGGCTTGCAATCTTCGCGTCTCCGGCCCTGTCGAAACCAGACATCCCCGGGAACGCACCAAGTGCGAACAAGTATTCTACCAAATTATTCGCGACGATTCAACGCACGTTCCATCTCGCGTTTGGCCTCCCGCTCTGCAAGCGCCTGCCGCTTGTCGTGCAATTGTTTACCGCGAGCAAGCCCGAGATCGACCTTCGCCCGGCCATTCTTCAGGAAGAGCCGTACCGGAACCAGCGTATAGCCCCGTGTGTCAATTTCGCGGCCAATGTAGTCAATCTGGCCCCGGTGCAGCAGCAGTTTCCGTGGGCGCAACGGATCGTGATTGAAATACTCCGACGCCTGACCATAAGGCGAAATGTGCATGCCTACCAGCCAGACCTCGCCGTTGTCGATCCGTGCGTAGGATTCCCGGATGTTCACCTTGCCATCCCGGATCGACTTGATCTCGGTCCCGCTAAGTTGGATGCCGGCTTCGAACAGCTCGTCGATGTGGAAGTCGTGATACGCCTTGCGATTGACGATCACGACCTTCTCTCCGGAACGCCGGTCGCTCGAAGTTGATCTGGTCTGGCGCTTCGTACTCATCATCGAATGATGATACATCGTTTTGACGCGTACAATGTGCACATGAATGAAACGAACCGCGACACCTACGCCATTTTCTCCCGCTACTACGACCTCGAGTTCGACGGATTCGACGCCGATCTCGACATGTATGCCCAGTTCGTCGAGAACATGGACGGCCCGGTTCTCGAGCTTGGCTGTGGCAGTGGTCGAGTGTTGCGCCACTTGCAGGAGATCGATCTGCCGCTTGTTGGCGTTGACACTTCCGAATCGATGCTGGAACACGCCCGCCAACGATTGGATCCACGGGTGCAGCTCTATCAGCAGGACATCCGATTTCTCGACAACCTGGACGATGCACCATTCGCGCTCGTCTTCTGCGCGGTAAACACCTTCCTGCACCTGCCGGACGTTGAAAGCCAGATGCTCGCGCTGAACAGTGTCCGCCGGCAGACGGCCACTGGTGGCGTATTGCTCCTCGACTTGCTGGTACCGGACCCTCAATACCTGTCTTCACTCGATGGTCGGATGGAACGAGAGTTCGAAGACACGTTTGATGATGGATCGCGGCTGGACAAGTGGGTCGTCCGCACCCACGATCTCGGCACCCAGACGATCGACACGACCGTGTATTACGACGTCACCGCTACTGATGGCACGGTGAATCGCTCGGTTGCGTCCTATGCAACGCGCTACATCCATCATGTTGAGCTTGAACATCTGCTGGCACGAACCGGTTGGGAGATTGTGTCGCTCTTTGGCGGCTACGATCTGGAACCGTTTGAATCAACCTCGGAACGGATTATTGTCCTGGCAACGCCAGGTAGTTAGGACCACCAATTGTCAGCTCCACCAACCGGGCGGATCGAAGGCGTCGAGATCAAACGCCTGACGACATTTGCCGATGAACGCGGATCACTCACCGAGATTCTCCGGCGAGATGACGAAATCTTCGAAGGATTCGGGCAGTGTTATGTCTCGATCTCCTACCCCGGCGTCATTCGTGGTTGGCACTACCACCAGAAGCAGACTGACTATTTCACTTGCGTCGTCGGCATGATCAAGGTTCCGCTCTACGACATGCGTGAAGGCTCGCCAACCTACGGCCACGTCAACGAGTTCTTCATCGGCGAGGAGAACCGGATCGTCGTCAAGATCCCGATTGGCGTGCTGCACGGCTTCAAGAATATCGGCGACAAGCCATGCTATCTCCTGAACTTTCCGACGATGCCATACGATCCTGCCGATCCGGACGAGTACCGCATTCCGTACGATTCGCCGGATATCCCCTACGATTGGGACATCAAGTTCACCTAGGGAGACACACAGAAATGTCAATCCCGGATCCGTTCCTCGTGCCAAAGGCTGCTGGCCCCGTCAGTGGATCGGTCACCCTGCCCGGCTCGAAGAGCTACACCAACCGTGCCCTGCCGATTGCGGCGCTCGCCAGCGGTGAAACAAACATTCACGGCGCGCTCGATAGCGACGACACGCGCTACATGGTGGCAGCATTGCAGGCACTCGGCATTGAGATCGTCGTGGACTGGGAAAGTGCTTTCATCCGGGTGCAGGGCAGCGACGGCCGGATTCCTGCCGCCTCGGCAGATATCTACCTCGGCAACTCCGGCACCTCGGTCCGCTTCCTGACAGCGCTCGTTGCACTGGGATCGGGCAGCTACTGGCTCGATGGCAACGAGGCGATGCGCACGAGGCCGATTGGCCCGTTGATTTCCGGACTCCGGTCGATGGGCATTGTCGTGACAGAAGAGGGTGAACCCGGCTGTCCACCCCTCGTTGTCCAGTCCGATGGTGAGCTGGGCGGGACTGTCATCATGCCCGGCGATCTCTCCAGCCAGTATTTCAGTGCGCTTGCCATGGTCGCTCCCTACGCCAGCCATCCGATAGAGATTGTTGTCGACGGTGATCTGGTCTCAAAGCCCTACATCGATATGACCGCCGACGCGATGGCTGCATTCGGAGTGACGCTGCACCACGACAACTACTCCCGCCTCTGGCCAGAACCCGGCCAGAGGTACGTTGGAATCGACTACCCGGTCGAACCGGACGCTTCGGCCGCCAGTTACTTCTTCGCGCTTGCCGCTGTCACCGGTGGACGAATCAAGGTCGAACGTCTGCCGGCAACTTCCAGACAGGGTGACCTTGGATTCGTTGATGTCCTCGAACTGATGGGATGTACCGTCGACCGGGAAGAGGACGGCGTCACCGTCCAGGGACCGGATCAACTTCACGGCATCGACGTCGATATGAACGCCATTTCGGACACGGTCATGTCCCTGGCGACCATCGCGCCATTTGCAAACGCTCCGGTCACGATCCGCAACATCGGCCACATCCGGCTGAAAGAGACCGACCGGATCGAGGCGACCGCAAACGAGTTGTCCCGGCTTGGAATCAAAGTCGACACCACCTCAGATTCAATGACGATCCATCCGGGCGAGATGAAACCGGAGACAGTCGAAACCTATGACGACCATCGCATCGCCATGAGCTTCGCCATCGCCGGCGTTAAGTCCGGCGTCGTCAGCATCGCTGACCCGATGTGCGTCCGGAAGACGGTTCCAGGGTTCTGGGAACTTCTGGATGGATTGGTCAGGTGACCCGGGCCGTTCTCTGGGATGTTGGCGGCCCGATCAACACCGAAACGATCCATGAGGCTGCATTAGACATCGACATTCGCGAAGAGTTGGCTACGCGAGGTGTCATCGTCACCGACGAGTTGTGGTCGCTTGCCAACGCACAGGCGATAGCATCATTTGCGCCGAATGCCTATGAAGCAATTATCTGGGAGCTGACAGGTCACGACACTGCGCTTTCTCAGGAAATCTACGAGCGAGTATCTGGCAAGTCGCACCGTCGCGCAGCGTTCGAACTCCGGCCAGGAATCGCCGAACTTATTTCCGAACTTGGATCCGGTGGAGTTTTGCAGGGATTGGCCGCCAATCAATCAGCAGCGACGCTCACCATCCTTGAACAGTACGGCCTGGCAAAATACTTCACCAACGATGGAGTTTCCGACTCGATCGGCTATCGCAAACCCGATCCCCGTCACTTCCTCATCGCATGTGAGCGCCTTGGCGCCGAGCCGGAGGAAACGATCATGGTCGGTGACCGCATCGACAACGACATCGCGCCCGCCAACCTGCTCGGTATGACGACAGTTCTCTTTCGAACCGGACGGCACATCCATCAGCAGCCAAGGTCGTGGCAAGAGGTTCCAGCCTACACCGTCGACAACATCAGCGACCTGCGCATTGTCGTGTCCGCGGCAATCGGCGTACCGAAGTTCGCTTCCAAATCGTAGGCGCAATGATGAACCTTGTTAGTTCGGTAGCCAGAGAAGACCAAGCCAAACCTGTCATCCCGAGCGTAGCCGAGGGATCTCGACCCATGAATCTTGCCTCTACCTCGAACGTTTCGTGGCTCGAGATCCCTCGGCTACGCTCGGGATGACAGTCTAAACACCGTTCTTCTTGGCGTACGTTCGATGATCCTGAAATAGTTGGAATACGTGAATTCATTGCGCCCGATCTACACTCACAGCGTTCAGGCGAACGCAATGAATTGCGCCGCCACGTGTGATTGCCTCCTGCAAAATCGGCTCTAGCAAACGACAATGTGCCTTCATCGAATCAATCCGGCAGTTGCCAGATGAACACCAGGTTTGTGCCCTTTGCTGCGGAAGTTGCCTGGAATGAGTGAAGTGTCCAGCCGTTCCGCGATCCCTCATCCAGCAACGGTTGAATCGCCTCTTCAATTCTGTCCTCGGCATCTTCAATCCAACCTGCCTTGATGTACTTGTTCTCCACCTTGTAGCGAGCCATGGTTGCCTCCTTGCATCCTGCAGTGCCGTCCGGGGTACAAGCCTAATGTCAAGCGTACTTGACATCGAGTTGCGAGTCAAGCACACTTGACACAAATAGGCTCAACGACGAGAGGAAGAACTAGTCGTGCAAGCTCGACACCAAACCGCAGACCAGCGTGCGGTAAGCAGCGCGCTCGAACTCGCAATCTGGACGCTCGCCTGGGCGGCATCGCTTGCATTGGCAAGGTTCGGGCCGGTCCACCTCTGGAACGACCATGCAGGAGTCACCTGGGTCGCAATTGCTGTCAATGTTGCGGTTGGCGCGGGCTGGATCGCATCTCATTTTCGCTACCTGCGACGGATTGACGAGTTGCAGCGGAAGATCATGCTCGACGCAATGGCAATCACGCTTGGAGTCGGGTGGGTAGTTGGCTTTGCCTACGTTGCTGCAAACAAGGCAGGTCTCGTTTCCTTCAATGCGGATATTGCACTATTCGCCGCGCTGGTAGGCGTTGTCTACATAGTCGCCAGCGTGGCCTCGAACATGAGGTACCGGTGAAAAACCACCTGAAAGCCCTGCGCGCAGAGCGTGGCTGGACCCAGGCGGATCTGGCCGAGCACCTTGATGTCTCACGTCAAACGGTCAACGCAATTGAGACGGGCAAGTTCGACCCCAGCCTGCCGCTGGCATTTCGCATTGCACGGCTGTTCAACATGAAGATCGAAGAGATCTTCATTGACTAACGGCCCACACCTTCCCGCTAGATCGTCGGAGCTTCCCAGGCAACGCGGCTCATGCGGTTCATCAGGTACAGGTCTGCAAGCACCAGCAGCAACATCGACTCGACGACCGGGACAGCTCGCGGGACAACGCAGGGATCGTGCCGGCCCTCAACGAGGATATCCCGCTGGTTACCGTAGACATCAACTGTCTCCTGGTGCTGGCTAATCGACGACGTTGGCTTGATCGCGACCCGAACGATAATCGTCTCACCGTTTGAGATGCCGCCGAGCATGCCGCCTGCGTTATTGGTTCTGGCTCGCACCTGGCCACCCGTGCCAATGTACATGTGGTCGTTATGCTGTGATCCGCGCATTGACACTGCCTTGAACCCGGCGCCGATCTCGACGCCCTTGGTAGCCGGGATGCTGAGCATCGCCTGGCCAATCATGGCATCGAGCTTGTCAACGACCGGCTCGCCGAGACCCGGAGGCACACCCTCGGCACGTACCTCGACGACGCCACCAAGACTGTCCTTATCGATCTTGATCTGGTCGATTGCTGCAACCATCTTCTCGGCAGCAACCGGGTCGCCGCAGCGCACCAGGTTCTGTTCGATCTCTTCCCGTTCAAAGGTATCGGCAACGATATCGCCGATCTGGCGGGTGAAGGCGTAGACATCAATGCCGGCCTGGGTCAGCAACGCCCGGGCAATTGCTCCGGTTGCAACCCTGCCCCAGGTCTCACGGGCGCTCGAACGCCCTCCGCCACGATGGTCACGAATGCCCCACTTTGCGGTGTAGGTGTAGTCAGCATGTCCGGGCCGGTAAAGGTCGCGGATGTCGTCGTATTTAGTCCCCTGGGCGTCGGCATTGAAAGTGATCAGCGAGATTGGCGCGCCGGTTGTCTTGCCTTCGAAGACCCCGGAGAGCAACTGGACTTTGTCCCGCTCCTGCCGGGGCGAGGTCACCTTCGACTGGCCGACGCGGCGCCGGTCCAGCTCATGCTGGATCATCGCCTCATCGACATCGATGCCGGCCGGGCAGCCGTCGAGAACCGCCCCAAGGGCCGGCCCGTGCGACTCTCCCCAGGTCGTAACCCGGAAAACTCTTCCGTATGTGCTTGCCACGGTTATGTGTTCACTTTCTAAACGACAGGTCGCCGTTCACCGATCCAGTGTCCATAGAGGCGATAATCGTGTCCGCGATTCCGGCGGAACCCATAGGATTCGTAGAGCGCCCTGCTCACCCGGTTGTCGGATTGAGTACTGAGTCCAACCCGCCGGGAACCCAATGCGACCATCTGCGCGACGGCATAGGTCAGCGACTTTCGGCCAAGCCCCTGACCCTGGATTTCCGGGTCAACTGCGATTCGGTCGAGGTGACCCCAGCCGCGCAGCTTGGTATAGCCGACGTAGCTGATTGCCCGTCCGGTCTCATCCTGAACCATTTCTACAACGACGCCATCTGCATTGAAATAGTTGTCGAACTCTTCCGGGCTGTTCCACCATAGCCAGGGGAACGCCCGGTGATCGAGGTCAAGCAATGCCTGCATCTGTTGTTCGTTGTTGTAGTCCACCTTCTGGAACCGGATGCCGAGCGGCCGGTGCATCGGTGGGCGCAATCCATGCAGTTCGTAAACGATGATCTCCTCGACAGGTTCAAATCCGGACGCAGTATAGAACTG